>CBFHCJ010000518.1:0-5288 GCA_965654005.1 uncultured Streptomyces sp.
AACGCGCGATGCTCACGACCTCCTCGGCGAGGCTGCGCGTGGCGGCGCTGGGCGTGCCCGGCACCGCGAGCACGAGCGCGGGCGCGCCTTCGGGAGCCGCCAGGGGTTCCGGACGGCGGTGTCGCCCGGGCTGGCGGGGTCGCGGCATTCGTACAGGCAGGCCGGATGCGGGCCCAGTGGGGGAGCTCATGGCGCCGCATGCTACTGGCTTTGTGGGCTCCCCTGTTCGGGGAGGGTGCAGGTGAGCGGTATCCGTCCGGTTTTGTCTCATGAGTTACGTACGGATGAGAAGTGATCGATACGGTGTGACTTTTCCGTTCCGTGTGGAGAGTAACCACCCTCGCTCGACAAGGGAGATGGCGGGGGATCACTCACTCTTTTCGGTCACTACGTAGTAGCAGCCGTTCGTCGTACGGCAGTTTGAGAGCATCATCCGCGAGGGTGGGCGCGATGCGTACGGCACCGTCCAGCGGGTCGCCCTCGGTGGGGACCCGGCGCGCCTGCGGCAGCTGCCGTGCCAACTCCCGACGCGGCGGTACGAGAAGGGGGTCGCCCATGTGGAACAGGCCCCCGATGAGGGCCACTCGGGGCTGGCCCGAAGCCGGGCACACGGCGGCCGCGGACTCGGCGATGTGCCGGGCCGCGGCACGCGGGATGCCGGCGGCGACCGGGTCTTCGGCGGCGCCGCGCCCTGGGGCCGGTGCGGGCCGGCTCGGCGGACATGACCGGGACCGTCGCGGCCGAGGTGGGGCCGCCGCGCGGGACCAGTGCGACCCGCAGGCCGGAGCCTCCCAAGTCCACGGCGAGAACGGCCTCCGAGACCGGTCCGCGTGCGTGGGCGGCGCGACGGTCGCCCGGTGTCACGGCAGGCGCCAGTCCACTGGCTGGCCGCCCTGTCCGATGAGCAGGTCATTGGCCCGGCTGAACGGGCGTGAACCGAAGAAGCCCCGGTCCGCCGACATCGGGGACGGGTGGGCGGACTCGACCGACGGCAGATCGCCGAGCAGTGGCCGCAGATTGCGGGCGTCGCGGCCCCACAGGATGGACACCAGCGGCTTTCCGCGTGCGGCCAGCGCCCGTATCGCCTGCTCGGTGACCTCTTCCCAGCCCTTGCCCCGGTGAGCCGCGGGACGACGCGGGGCCGTGGTGAGCGCCCTGTTGAGCAACAGGACGCCCTGCTCGCTCCACGGGGTGAGGTCGCCGTTGCTCGGCTGGGGCAGGCCCAGGTCGGTGTTCAGCTCCCGGAAGATGTTGATCAGGCTGCCCGGCAGCGGCCGCACGTCCGGAGCGACCGAGAACGACAGCCCCACCGCATGACCCGGTGTCGGATACGGATCCTGACCGACGATCAGGACGCGGACCTCGTCGAAGGGCTGCTGAAAGGCCCGCAGGACATTCGCTCCCGCGGGGAGGTAGGTACGTCCTGCGGTGATCTCCGCGCGCAGGAAGTCGCCCATCTCGGCGATCCGTCCGGCCACGGGTTCCAGGGCCTTCGCCCAGCCCGGTTCGACGATCTCATGCAACGGTCGTGGTGCCACGGGCGTCACCCTACTGCCGCGGGCACGCCGACGATCAACCGGTGTCCCGAGGGCGACCGGGAATGATCGCGTGGTGGACGAACGGGGCACAGCCCGGGCGGATATGACCGAGTGGGGATCCTTCCTGCGGAAGCTGTTCGCTTATCTGCCATCCGTGTCGGGTCAGGCGATCACCGCCGCCCGTACGCACAGCACGTCCGGCAGATGGGACGCGAGCTGCTGCCAGCTGTCTCCGTCGTCCGCCGACGCGTACACCTCGCCGTTGCGATTGCCGAAGTACACGCCCGCCGGGTCCGCGTCGTCCGTCCGCAGGGCATCGCGCAGCACCGTGCCGTAGTGGTCCTCCGCGGGCAGCCCCGCCGTGAGCGGCTCCCAGGTCCTGCCCGCGTCCGCCGTGCGGAAGACGCGACACCGGTGCTCGGCCGGGACCCGGTCCGCGTCCGCGTTGATCGGGAAGACGTACGCCGTGTCCCCTCGATGGGGATGGGCGGCCACAGCGAACCCGAACGTCGACGGCAGCCCCTCGCCGATGTCCTTCCAGCGCCCGCCCGCGTCGTCGCTTCTGTACACCCCCCAGTGGTTCTGCAGATACAGCCGGTCAGGGGTCGCCGCGTCCTGCGCGATCTTGTGCACGCACTGGCCGAACTCCGGGTTGGGATCCGGCAGGAACACCGCGGAGACACCGGAGTTGGCCGGCTCCCAGCTCGCGCCGCCGTCCCGGGTCCGGAACACCCCGGCCGTCGACACGGCCACCGTCACCGCCTTCGGGTCCCGCCTGTCGGTGACCACCGTGTGCAGACCCTCGCCACCCCCGCCCGGCACCCACTTGTCGCGCGTGGGGTGCTCCCACAGAGGGCGCACCAGGTCGAAGGTCTCGCCCCGGTCCTCCGATCGGTACAGAGCGGCCGGCTCCGTGCCTGCGTACACCACGTCCGGTTCGGCGGCTGCCGGGTGCAGCTGCCAGACGCGCTCCAGCGAAGCACCCGTGTCCTTCGGGAACTTGACGGCGGGCTGTGCCGGCTCGGTCCAGGTCCGGCCCAGGTCGTCGGAGTGGAAGACGGACGGTCCCCAGTGCGAGCTGTCCCCTCCGACCAGCAGGCGCGGGGTGTTCCCGCGGGTGTCGATGGCGACCGAATAGATCGCCTGCGCGTTGAAGTACGGACTCTCGTCGAACTCCCAGGAGCCGCCCCGTCGTCGCCGCGCGATGAAGAGTCCTTTGCGTGTACCCACGGTGAGCAGTACGTCGGCCATGCCGACCACCTCCGAAACGCCGGTGTTCCAGACACGGGCCAGTCTGCACCCCGGCACTGACAGTCACCCCTGGACGCCTTGTCTGCGCAGGTCAGAGCCGTGTTGTCGGGAGGTGGACGAAAGCGGACCGGACCGGGAGCTGCTTCCACCCGACCTCCGCCCTGGAATACCCCGGGGGGTAATCGTGCTAGCCTCCTTGCATACCCCCGGGGGTAATTCTCGAAGCAGGGAAATCTCAAAGCAGGGAAAGGGGCGTCCGGTGTTCTTCGTCGACACCATCGAGCTGTCGGGGCTCGGCAACCGCAGCTATCTCGCGGGCGGTGCGCACGCGGCAGTGGCCGTGGATCCGCCCAGGGACATCGACCAGGTCATCGCCGCGGCCGCGAGGCGCGGGGTACGGATCTCGCACGTCGTGGAGACGCACATCCACAACGACTACGTCTCCGGCGGACTGGAGCTGGCCCGCCTCAGCGGCGCCGCCTATCTGGTCCCGGCCGCCGCGCGCGTCTCGTTCGAGCGGACCGCCGTGCACGACGGCGACACGGTGGAGATCGACACCCATCTGACGCTGCGCGCCCTGGCGACCCCCGGACACACCCCGCACCACACCTCCTACGTCCTGGAGGAATCCGGTACGGCCGTGGCGGTGTTCACCGGCGGATCACTGCTCATCGGCACGGTCGGCCGCCCCGATCTCGTCGAACCGCGGCTGACGGAGCGGCTCGCCCGCGCCCAGCACGCCTCCGTCCACCGCTTGGCCTCCGAACTCGCCGACGGGACCGCCGTCCTGCCGACCCACGGCTTCGGCAGCTTCTGCTCGTCCGCGCAGGCCACCGGCACGGCCACCAC
This sequence comes from uncultured Streptomyces sp., assembly GCA_965654005.1. Taxonomy (GTDB): domain Bacteria; phylum Actinomycetota; class Actinomycetes; order Streptomycetales; family Streptomycetaceae; genus Streptomyces. Next base: position 3,639 of record CBFHCJ010000518.1, read on the forward strand.
CATCGGCAAGGAGAAGGAGGTCAACGACGCCTTCGTGCGCGATGTCGACACCTTCGTCGCGGACCTGCTGGCCGGGCTGGAGGACATACCCGTGTACTACGCGCACATGGGCCCGGCGAACGCCACCGGTCCCGCACCGGTCGACCTGACCCCACCCGCGCCGGCCGACGCCGACGACATCGCGGCGCGGCTCGCCGCGGGGGAGTGGGTGGTGGACCTGCGCAGCCGCGTCGCCTTCGCGGCGGGCCATGTGGCGGGCTCGTTCAACTTCGAGGCCGACGGGCAGCTCGCCACCTATCTGGCCTGGCTCGTCCCGTGGGGCAAGCCTGTCACCCTGCTCGCCGAGTCGCCGGAGCAACTGGCCACCGCGCAGCGCGAGCTGACTCGGGTGGGCGTCGACCGTCCGGCCGCCGCGGCCGTCGGAGGACCCGCCTCCTGGATCCGCGACGGCGAGGCGCCGGCCTCCTTCGGTCGGTGGTCGCGCCCTTCGCGGGCGCGGCGGTGCTGGGCGCCTGGGACGGGAAGCGGCTCAGCGCCCGGGTCTCGGGAGGCCTGCTGCAACGTGTCTTCGCGGTCGTGTTGCCGGCGGTGGCCCTGTACATGCTGATCGACGCGATGGCGTGAGCCGCGTTACCAGTGACTCACCCCCAGCGCGAAGGCCCTCACGCCAGCGACAGGAACAGCTTCTCCAGCCGTGCCCGCATCTCCTCGCGGTCCTCCGTCGTCTTCGCGCCCCCCTCGTCGTCGGTGAGGCACTGCTGCAGGCCGGTCGCGATGATCGCGAAGCCCGCCCGGTCGAGGGCCCGGGACGCGGCGGCGAGTTGGGTGACCACGTCCTCGCAGTCGCGGCCCTCCTCGATCATCCGGATCACACCGGCGATCTGGCCCTGCGCACGACGCAGTCGGTTCAGCACGGCTCGTAGCTCGGTGCCGGCGAGATCCAGGTCCACGATCCACTCCCTCAGAAATACCCCAAAATACCCCTGGGGGTAATCTACCCCGCTTCGGGGCAGCAACGACAACCAAGGATGACACTGATGTCCGACCCGCTGATCAACACTTCGTCCGCCCCGCTCGCCCTCGACGTCGCCCACGCCCGGGCCCGGCTGACCGACCTCACCGTCATCGACGTACGGACGCCCGCCGAGTACGCCTCAGGACACGTCCCGGGCGCGCTCAACGTCCCTCTCGACGACCTCCGGGGCGCGCTGCCCGCGCTCCGGCAGGCCGCTTCCCACGGTGACCTGCTCATGGTGTGCGCCTCCGGCAACCGCTCGGCGAACGCCTGCCGGATCCTCGCCGAGCACGGGATCATCGCCGCCACCCTCATGGGCGGTACGGGCGCCTGGGCCGCCGCCGGTCACGAGGTGCACCGCCCGGAGACAGCCGCGCGCAGGGTGTGGGGGATGGAACGCCAGGTCCGGTTCACCGCCGGCTCGCTGGTGCTGATCGGCCTCGGGCTGGGGCTGCTGCTCCACCCGGCCTTCATGCTGCTGTCGGCCGGCATCGCGGGCGGCCTGGTCTACTCGGCCGTCAGCGACACCTGCGGCATGGCCTACGCGCTGGGCAAGTTGCCGCACAACCGCCCGCGCGGGGCCGGTCTCGACGCCACGCTCGGCGCAGCAATGCGCGTCGACGACAGCGAGGAAG
>CBFHCJ010000519.1:0-5264 GCA_965654005.1 uncultured Streptomyces sp.
GGGTCTGGTCAGCTCGACGCCGATCATCAGGCCGCGTCCGCGCACCTCCCGTACGCCCGGGTCGTGGGCGGCGACGGACCGCAGCCGCTCGATGAGCAGGCCGCCGACCCGCCGGGCGTTGCCCTGGAGGTCGTGTTCCAGCAGGTGGGTGAGGTTGGCGAGGCCCGCCGCCATGGTGATCTGGGTGCCGCCGAACGTCGAGATCGAGTTGGCGTCCAGGCAGTTCATGATCTCGGCGCGGGCGACGACACCGCCGATGGAGGCGCCGTTGCCGATGCCCTTGGCGAAGGTGAGGATGTCCGGCGGGCCGCTCTGGCCGTGCGCCTGCCAGCCCCAGAAGTGGTCGCCGGTGCGGCCCCAGCCGGTCTGCACCTCGTCGGCGATCCACAGGATCCCGTATGCATTCAGCACTTCACGGAATGCTGCATACAGTCCGTCCGGCGGCGAGGTGAAGCCGCCGACGCCCTGGATGGGCTCGGCGATCAGCGCCGCGGGCGGGCGGGTGTGGCCGAGCAGATCCTTGAGGTCCTCGACGCAGGCCGCGATGAAGTCGGCGTCGCTCAGGTCGGCGAACGGGCCGCGGGTGCGGACGCCCCCATGGACGTACAGGGTCTGCAGCGGTGACAGCGAGGTCGGGGTCCAGCCGCGGTTGCCGGTGATGCCGATCGCGCTGAACGAGCGGCCGTGGTAGCTGTTCCGCATGGCCAGGATCTGGTTGCTGCGCCGGTACGTCGTCGCCAGCAGCAGCGCGGTGTCGTTGGCCTCGGTGCCGGAGGTGGTGAAGAAGACGCGGGCGTCCGGGATGCCGCTGAGCTGGGCGATGCGCTCGGCGAGTTCGACCATCGGCCGGTTGAGGTAGAGGGTCGAGGAGTGCAGGATCCGTCCGGCCTGCTCGGTGACCGCCTTGGTGACCTCGGGCAGGGCGTGCGCGGTCATCGTGGTGAGGATGCCGCCGAAGAAGTCCAGGTACTTCCTGCCGTCGGCGTCCCAGACGTGGCGGCCCTCGCCGTGGATGATCTCCAGGGGGTCCTTGTAGTAGATGGCCAGCCAGTCGGGCAGGACGGCCTTGTGGCGGGCGTAGAGGTCGGTCACGGCTTCACCAGTCCTTCATACGCGTCGGGGCGGCGGTCGCGGTAGAACGCCCACTGCTGCCGCACCTCTTCGATGAGGTCGAAATCGAGGTCGCGGACCACGAGTTCCTCCTTGGTGTCGCTGGCGACCTCCCCCACGAACTGCCCACGCGGGTCGACGAAGTAGCTCGTGCCGTAGAAGTCGTTGTCGCCGTACTCCTCCTGGCCCACGCGGTTGATCGCGGCGACGAAGTACTCGTTGGCCACCGCGGCGGCGGGCTGTTCCAACTGCCAGAGGTAGGCGGACAGGCCGCGGGAGGTGGCGGACGGGTTGTAGACCAGCTGGGCGCCGTTCAGGCCGAGCTGCCGCCAGCCCTCCGGGAAGTGACGGTCGTAGCAGATGTACACGCCGACCCTGCCGACCGCGGTGTCGAAGACGGGCCAGCCGAGGTTGCCCGGTTTGAAGTAGTACTTCTCCCAGAAGCCCCTGACCTGCGGGATGTGGTGTTTGCGGTACTTGCCGAGGTAGGAGCCGTCGGCGTCGATCACGGCGGCGGTGTTGTAGTAGAAGCCGGACTGCTCGACCTCGAAGACGGGCACGACGACCACCATGCCGGTCTCACGGGCCAGCTCCCGCATACGCGTGACGGTGGGGCCGTCGGGCACGGGCTCGGCCCAGCGGTAGTGCTCGGGCTCCTGGACCTGACAGAAGTAGGGGGCGTTGAAGACTTCCTGGAAGCCGATGACCTTCGCGCCCTGCCGGGCTGCCTCGCGGGCGTGCTCCACATGCTTGGCGATCATGGACTCGGTGTCACCGGTCCAGGTCGCCTGGACCAATGCGGCGCGTACGACGTGGGCCATGGTGCCGCTCCTTTGCCTGTTGTCCTGGTGGGGACGTCAGAGAGCCTCTACGCCCGTAGAAACAGGGTGTAGGAGGCCGAAAGTAAGCCGCATCGGGAAGCTGGGCAAGACCATCGTCGTCAACCGACTGAGTCGATCATGTTTCACACCCGAGTGGGTGAGGAGAGGGCACGACGCTCTGACCGGTCTGTCCGCCGCGCGCCCTCGTCAAAAAGGGAACACGGGAGGGGTGGACATGTCGAGCCAGCCGGTGTTCGAAACCTGAGTGGGCAGCCCGGCCACACGGAGCGCGTGTACGACATCCCTGTGCCGCTGCTCGGACACGCCCCGGGCTGCGTCCAGGAGAAGGGGCACCACACGCCGCGGATCGCTCTGCGCACTGAGAGCCGCTTCCTCCGGAGTACGGACACTGACGTAGGCCTCGAGCAGTGCCCGGGCGTTACGCTGGCGGTCCTGATCGATGAGGCGCACCACGGCGTCGCCGATCTCGCGAGCGGGCCGCGCCACACCCTGCCGCAGGATCTGGCTGCTGTCCGCGGTCCGGCCGACCGCCGCGAGGGCGTCGGCCACGGCAATGAGCCGGCCGAGCTCCAGCGCCGCGGTCTCCCACAGAAGGGTGGCCCAGTCCGCGCCCAGCCCGGCATTGTGCAGTTCCACGGCGAGTAGCGGGAAGCATGCGGGGGGCCACGAGGCAGCCTCGACGAGGACACCGTGCGCCTCCCCGCCACGACCCTCCGCACGCAGCCGCTGCAGCTTCTCGACGGCCTCTGCGATGGCCCGGCGGGCCTCCTCGTCGACCCCTCTGCCCTGCACCTGCGCCTTCCCGCGCGTGCCCTCTGCCGAGTCCGCGGCGCGGTACGGCGAGAGTGAGTCAGCCGGATCCGCCGTCCACGTCTGCAGCATCTGGTCGGCGGCGGTCCGGTACGGCTGGCGCGCTTCTTGGCTCTGCTGCTTCGCGGGCCGGTGTCCCACCTCTGGATCCTCCTGCGCCGAGGGACCGCGCTGCGGCCCCGACGTGCCCTGCGAGGTGGCTTCGGCAGCGGATCGCTGCCGGTCCAGGTCGGCCATCCGGGCCCGGAGTTCCGCACAGCGCGCCGACGCGCGCTCGTGGTCGTCGCGAACCCAGGCAAGGTCGAGACGGAGGGCCTCGGCCTCCTCTGGCGAGGTGGCCTCGTGCAGCGACTTGCTCAGTTCCGCCTGCCGTTCGGCGGCATACCGCTGCTGTTCACGTATCTGGTCGAGCCGGTCGCCCAGCGCCTCACGGCCGCCCCGCAGAAAGTCGTATGCGGCCAAAGCCGCAGCGTGCAGGGCCCGCGCCTGACCCGCCTCCTGCTCGACGGCCCAGGTTCCGCGTAGCGCGGCGAGGTCCTGCAGAAGGGACTCCACCACATCCCAGGGCGGCACGTCCCGGCCCTCCATGCAGGCCCGCATCCCCTCGGGATCGCGCTGCCAGAAGACATGGCACCAGCCGCCGTCCTGGTCGAGGCGGGTCACCAGCCCTCTCAAATACGTCGCAAACTCCGCTATCTGAGCCGGGAGTTCCCTCATCGCCATGTCGAAACCCGCCCCATATCAGAGTGAGGTCTTCCGGTCCGGAAGAGAAAAGCTTCAGACATGTTACAGGTGCGATACATACGGTGTTCGTTTCAAGGCATCCGCGAACCAGTTGTTACAGCCGATGCCAGTCCCTCGGCGCGGCGGACGGGCGTGCGGCCGCGGCGCCGGTGCGCACCGCGCCACGACGCGGTCCGCCGAGAGCCCCGACGGGTTCGTCAGGGATCCCCTACCCGAAGGCGCAGGTTGTCGCAGTGGTGCGCGCGGCTGGGGTGTGCGGGATCGACGAGAGCCCCACCGCATGCCCCCGAAGACCGAAGCCGTTCACCCGGGGACCGATCGTGTGTCGTCCCCGAGGGCCGAGCGGCCGGCATCGGCACATGTTCACGCGCCCAGCCCGGCCACACGGAGCGCATGCACAAGATGCCGGTGCCGCTCCTCGGACACTCCCCTGGCCGCGTCCAGGAGCAGCGGCACCAGCCGCTCCGGGTCGCTCCGGGCGCTGTCCGCTGCCTCCTCGGGGGTGCGGACCTGGACGTACGCGTCGAGCAGCGCGGGCCTCGCGGCGCCGGCCCTCGTCGACGAGCCCGACGACGGCGTCACCGATCTCGCGGGCGGGCCGTATGACGCCCTGACGCAGGATCTGGCCGCTGTCCGATGTTCGGCCCGCGGCGGCCAGGGCGTCCGCCGCGACGACGAGCTGGTCGGGGGGCAGTGACGCGGCCTCCCACAGGAGGGTGGACCAGTCGGGGCCGAGGCCCGCGCGATGCAGTTCGGCGGCGAGGAGTGGGTAGCGGGCGGCGGGCCAGTGGGCGGCCTCGACGAGCAGGGCGTGCGCCTCGCCGCCGCGGCCCTCGGCCCGCAGGCGGGTGAGCGTCGCGACGGTCTCGCCGATGACCCTCCGGTCCTCCTCGTGGAGGGGCTCCCGGAGCGGCTGGGCAACGGCCCGCGCCTCGACGGCTCCGGCGAAACGGGCACCTCGAGAAGTTCGACGGCCCGGCGCGGACGCAGGGACGGCGGCGGGCACGGCACCCGCGGACGCCGCCTGGACGTCCATCACGCCGGCGAAGCGGGCACTCCCGCGGGGGCGCCGCCTGGAACGCTGATCGGCTTGGGGGACGGGGGCGGGCTGTTCGGCCACGGGGGCGTGCGACTCGACGCGGTCGGCGGGTGGCTGTGGGGCGGGGTGCTCGGCGGCGGGGCGGCCACCGGACGGCTGAGACCCGGAGTACGGGGCCCCGTGCCGAGGGACGGACCGCGGGTCGCCGACGTCCGGGCGGTCGCCGCGATGCCCGCCTTCCCGCCACGCCCAACCGTCGTCGTCCGCCGGGCCTTCCCGCCACACCCAACCGTCGTCGTCCGCGTCTCGGGGGTACGGGCGCTGCGGCCGTCCCGAGCCGTCGTCGGTCGCGTCACCGGCTTGCGAATGCCCGGACCACGCCGTCGGCCGACCCCGCGACACCTCCACCGCTCTCTCTTCCGGCCGCTCCGCACCACCGCCGGAGGGCCCAGCCGCCTCCGAGTCGCCGTGCCACTCCGCCCGCCGCGCCCGAGCCGCATCCGCGCCTCGGACCTGTGCAACGCCGCCGGACAGCCCCCTCGCGCCCCGGTCTGCCGGCCCTGCGGCCGGGCGGCCCTGCGCCCCCTCCCCTTCGTCCACCCGGGAACACGTCCCCGACCCTGGCTGCACGCATATCGAGCGCGCCCTGCACGTGGGTACGCAGGGCGCGGCGGTGGAGGTCTGCCAGGCGGCGGCGCAGTTCGGCGCAGCGGGCCGTG
>CBFHCJ010000520.1:0-5260 GCA_965654005.1 uncultured Streptomyces sp.
ACCTGCCCGACCGTCCGGCTACCGGGCTTCAGGAGGCCGGGCGACCGTCCGACCGCCCCGGGGAACCCACAGGAGGCGCCGCACGTTTGTACGGTGACCACACCGAGGCCCCCGCCCTGCCCCAGCGGCGCCGCACCCGGCTCCCGGCCGGCCCGGATGAGAGCAACCCGTCCCGGAACGCGGCGGCCGGACCGGTAGAAGCGGGCACGGGTGCGCTGCCCCGACGGGTCAGGCAGGCCAGCCTGGCCCCGCAGTTGAGGGAAGGCCCCGACCGGCGCGCCGAACGCGAGTGGTCCCGCACCGCGAACCCTGCGGGTCTCGCCGAGCGCGACGCCGACGAGGTCCGCAGCCGTTTCGCCTCGCTCCAGCGGGGCTGGCAGCGCGGCCGCGAGGAGAACGCCGCGGGCGACGAGGCCCGGGACGGCTCAGCACGAGGAACGACAAAGGGGGACGGTCGATGACCGCACCGAAGGCCGCAGGGCCCACCGCGACCAACAAGGCGTCGGGAGAGCTGAATTGGCTCCTCGACGACATGGTGGAGCGCGTCGCCAGCATCCGCAAGGCGCTCGTGCTCTCGAGCGACGGCCTGCCCACAGGGGTCTCCAAAGAGCTGAGCCGGGAGGACAGCGAGCACCTCGCCGCGGTCGCCTCCGGATTCCACAGCCTCGCCAAGGGCGTCGGCCGGCACTTCGACGCGGGCGGCGTCCGCCAGACCATCGTCGAACTCGACGAGGCCTTCCTGTTCGTCACGGCCGCGGGCGACGGCAGCTGCCTCGCCGTCCTGTCGGACGCCGACTCCGATGTCGGGCAGGTGGCGTACGAGATGACGCTCCTGGTCAAGCGGGTCGGCACACATCTGGGGTCCGCTCCGCGCACCGATCTGCCCCTGGGCGGGTAGTGGGATGGCATGAGCGGACACGGTCAGGGAAACAGCCACTGGTTCGACGACGAGGCCGGACCGGTGGTCCGTCCCTACGCCATGACGCGCGGCCGCACCAGCCATGCGGCCCAGCACCGCCTCGACCTGATCGCCGTGGTCGTCACGGAGCCGCACGTGCACCATCCCGAGAGGGATTCCTTGCTGTCCCCGGAACACGTGGACATCGTCGAACTGTGCCGTGACACCCCCCAGTCGGTCGCCGAACTCGCTGCCGGACTCGATCTGCCCATAGGCGTGGTGCGCGTCCTCATAGGGGATCTCGTGGACGAGGAACTCGTGCATGTGTCCCGTCCCGTGCCGCCCGCAGAGCTGGTGGACGAGAGCATTCTGCGCGATGTGATCAACGGCCTTCGGGCCCTGTGAGCCGGGGATACCGCGCGTTCCCGGCGAGCGCGCGGACACCGCGGCTGGGCAGCTGGCCGGTGGCGCGGAGAGGCGCGCCACCGGTTGACCGACCGGCGCCGGAGCGGCCCTGCCGTTATGATCTGACCGATCGTGGATGACCAACCGTAGTGGGCCGATCACCCACCAGCGGATTCGGTTCCGAGCAGCGCGATCGGAGAGACGGACGTGACCACGGGCTGGCAGTTCTGGGTCGACCGCGGCGGCACCTTCACCGACATCGTCGCGCGCCGCCCGGACGGCCGCTTGCTCACCCATAAGCTGCTGTCGGACAACCCCCACCGATACACCGACGCGGCCGTCGCGGGCGTACGCGAACTCCTCGACGGCGACGGGCCGATCGACGCCGTGCGCATGGGCACCACTGTCGCCACCAACGCCCTCCTGGAACGCAAGGGCGAACGCACCCTCCTGGTCATCACCCGCGGCTTCCGCGACGCCCTGCGCATCGCCTACCAGAACCGCCCGAGTATCTTCGCCCGCGCGATCGAACTGCCCGAGCTGTTGTACGAGCGCGTCGTCGAGGTCGACGAACGCTTCGCCGCCGACGGCACCGTCCTGCGCGCCCCCGACCTGGAGACACTGGCGGGTCCGCTCCAGGAGGCGTACGACGACGGGATCCGCGCGCTCGCCGTGGTCTGCATGCACAGCCATCTGCACCCCGCCCACGAGCGGGCCATCGGCGAGCTGGCCGCCCGCATCGGCTTTCCGCAGATCTCGCTGTCCAGTGAGGTCAGCCCCCTCATGAAACTGGTCCCGCGCGGCGACACGGCCGTCGTCGACGCCTACCTCTCGCCCGTCCTGCGCCGCTACGTCCAGCACGTCGTCGACGAACTCGAAGGCGTACGGCTGATGTTCATGCAGTCCAACGGCGGGCTCGCCGAGGCCGGAAAGTTCCGCGGCAAGGACGCCATCCTGTCCGGGCCCGCGGGTGGCATCGTCGGCATGGCCCGGATGTCGCAGCTCGCCGGCTTCGACCGCGTCATCGGCTTCGACATGGGCGGCACGTCCACCGACGTCTCGCACTTCGCCGGCGAGTACGAGCGCGTCTTCACCACCCGGATCGCCGGTGTCCGGCTGCGCGCGCCCATGCTCGACATCCACACAGTCGCGGCGGGCGGCGGCTCGATCCTCCATTTCGACGGTTCCCGCTACCGCGTAGGGCCGGATTCGGCGGGCGCGGACCCGGGGCCCGCCTGCTACCGGGGCGGCGGCCCGCTCGCCGTCACGGACGCCAACGTGATGCTCGGCCGCATCCAACCGGCCCACTTTCCCGGAGTGTTCGGACCGGACGGGGACCAGCCCCTCGACGACGCGCTCGTCCGCGAGCGGTTCGCCGCGCTCGCGCACGAGATCCGAGAGAGGACCGGTGACGACCGCACCCCGGAACAGGTCGCGGAGGGCTACCTCCAGATCGCCGTCGCCAACATCGCCAACGCCGTCAAGCGGATTTCGGTGCAGAAGGGCCACGACGCCACCCGCTACGCGCTCACCACCTTCGGCGGAGCGGGCGGCCAGCACGCGTGCATGGTCGCGGACTCCCTGGGCATCCGCACCGTCCTCGTACCGCCCATGGCCGGTGTGCTCTCCGCGCTCGGTATCGGGCTCGCCGACACGACCGCCATGCGCGAACAGTCCGTCGAGGCACCTCTGGAGCCCACCTCTATGCCCGGCGTCCTGAAGACGGCCGACGACCTGGAGAGCGCCGCCCGCGGCGAACTCCTCGCCGAGGACGTGCCCGAGGACCGCATCCGGGTCACCCGCAGGGCCCAGCTGCGCTACGACGGCACCGACACCACCCTCACCGTGGAGCTGACCGAACCCGACACGATGAGGCACGCCTTCGAAGAACGTCATCGCGCCACGTACTCCTTCACGCTCGACCGCCCGATCGTCGTTGAAGCCCTCTCCGTGGAAGCCACCGGCATCACCCAACCCCCCGATCTCTCCGCCCTCGCCCCGTACGAAGGCCGCTCCGCCGCCCCCGAGACCGTCCGCCTCCACACGGGCGGCGCCTGGCGCGACGTACCTCTGCACCGCCGCGAGCACCTGCCCCCCGGCGAAGCCGTCACCGGCCCGGCGATCATCACCGAGGCCAGTGCGACGACCGTCGTCGACGACGGCTGGCGGGCCGCGGCGACCGACGACGGGCATCTGCTCTTGGAACGCGTGGTGATTACGGAGAGTTCCGACCTCGACACAAAAGTCGACCCGGTTCTGCTTGAGGTCTTCAACAACCTGTTCATGTCCATCGCCGAGCAGATGGGCGCCCGCCTGGAGTCCACCGCCCAGTCCGTCAACATCAAGGAACGCCTGGACTTCTCCTGCGCCCTCTTCGACCCCGAGGGCAACCTGGTCGCCAACGCCCCGCACATCCCCGTACACCTCGGCTCGATGGGCACCAGCGTCAAGGAGGTCATCCGGCGGCGCGCCGGCAGCATGCGCCCCGGCGACACCTACGCGGTCAACGACCCGTACCACGGCGGCACCCATCTGCCCGACGTCACCGTCGTCACCCCGGTCTTCGACACGGAGGGCGAACGGATCCTCTTCTACGTCGCCTCGCGAGGCCACCACGCGGAGATCGGCGGTATCGCCCCCGGCTCCATGCCGGCGCACAGCAGCACCATCGAGGAGGAGGGCGTCCTCTTCGACAACTGGCTGCTGGCCGAGAACGGCCGCTTCCGCGACGAGGAGACGTTCCACCTGCTCACCGAGGCGCCCTACCCGTCCCGCAACCCGAAGACCAACCTCGCTGACCTGCGCGCCCAGATCGCCGCCAACCGGAAGGGCGTCGACGAGGTCGGCCGAATGATCGAGAACTTCGGGCTCGACGTCGTCCAGGCATACATGAAGCACGTCCAGGACAACGCCGAGGAAGCGGTCCGCCGGGTCATCGACGCGCTCGACGACGGCGAGTACGCCTACGAGACCGACTCCGGCGCCGTCATCCGCGTCCGTGTGCGGGTGGACCGCGAGAACCGCTCCGCGACCGTCGACTTCACCGGTACGTCCGCCCAGCTCGACACCAACTTCAACGCCCCCTTCTCGGTCGTCAACGCCGCCGTCCTGTACGTCTTCCGCACCCTCGTCGCCGACGACATCCCCCTCAACGACGGCTGTCTGCGCCCCCTCCACATCGTGGTCCCGCCCGGCTCGATGCTGGCGCCCGAGCCCCCGGCCGCCGTCGTCGCCGGGAACGTCGAGACCTCCCAGGCCATCACCGGCGCCCTGTACGCGGCACTCCGCGTGCAGGCCGAGGGCTCCGGCACCATGAACAACGTCACCTTCGGCAACGACCGGTACCAGTACTACGAGACCGTGGCCTCCGGCTCCGGCGCCGGCGACGGCTTCCCCGGCGCACCCGTCGTGCAGACCCACATGACCAACTCTCGCCTGACCGATCCAGAGGTCCTCGAGTGGCGACTGCCGGTCCTGCTCGACGAGTTCGCGGTACGGTACGGCAGCGGCGGAGCCGGCCGTTGGCGCGGCGGGGACGGGGCCGTGCGCCGCATCCGCTTCCAAGAGCCCATGACCGTCTCCACGCTCTCCCAGCACCGCAGGGTCCCGCCCTACGGCCTGGCGGGCGGCGAGCCCGGGGCGCTGGGCGCCAACCGGGTGGAACGCGCGGACGGGACGGTGCGGCATCTGCGGGGCAGTGATTCGCAAGACGTCGGCCCTGGCGACGTACTGGTCATCGAGACCCCCGGTGGCGGAGGCTACGGACCGCCGCGGCCCGACCCCCACCAAGCAGGAACCAAGCAGGAGAAGAGGAACGATGATCTTCGGGCGCACTGAGCGCGACAAGCCTCCGGTCGAGCCCGTCACGCTCAAGATCCTCGTGGCCGGAGGTTTCGGCGTGGGCAAGACGACCCTCGTCGGCGCGGTCAGCGAGATCAGGCCGCTGCGCACCGAGGA
>CBFHCJ010000521.1:0-5250 GCA_965654005.1 uncultured Streptomyces sp.
GACTCGACGGTGTCGACGTTGCGGCAGCCGGCGTAGAAGCGGCGGCCGACGGTGCCCTCGGCGTACTTGTCGCTGAACCAGTTGCCCATCGCCAGGAGGGTGGCCGGGGAGGCGTAGTTCTCGGAGGCGATCAGCTTGAGCATCTCGCGCTGGTCGGCGACCTCCTGGCCGATGGCGTCGGCGACGCGCGGCTCGACGGCGCGGATCACGTCGAGGGCGGCGCGGAAGGCGGTGGACTCGGTGGACAAGGGCTGCTGCTCTGACATGTCGGCCTCCGGGCGGCGTGGCTTGAAGCGTTCACGGTTCACGGTCGGCCCAGGCGCACGGCACTCGCTCGCTCAGGCCCTGTCGCGTCGCGAGGCAGGCGTCGGCTCGACGACAGGTCCTGGGCCGCTCCCCGATGGTCGGTCCCATCCCAGCGCGCCAGTCACGGCCCGTCGGTCAGCCTACCGGGCGCGCCGTAAGGCACTGCTCCCGCGTCCACCATGCGAGCGACGGCAGAAAAGCGACGACAGGAGAGCGACGTAGCGGAAACATCGGCGGGAAAGCGACGTAGCTGAAGCATCGGCGGGAAAGCGACGTCGGGGAAGCCGCCGCGGGAGAGGCGCTCACGTCGTCGTACGGCAGGAAGGGCGCCCCGGTGAGCACCACCGACACGTTCATCGCCGCGGCCGAGGCCCACAGCGCGCCCACCTACCGCCCCCTGCCGGTCGTCGTGGCCACGGCGCACGGGGCCTGGATGACGGACGTCGAGGGGCGGCGGTACCTGGACCTGCCGGCCTGTTACTCGGCGCTGAACTTCGGGCACGGTAAGCGACGGCTGATCGACCCGGCCAAGGCGCAGCTGGAGCGGGTGACGCTGACGTCGCGCGCCTTCCACCACGACCGGTTCGGCGACTTCTGTGCCCAGCCGGCCGAACTGTGCGGCGGTGGCGGTGCTGCTGGAGCCGATCCAGGGCGAGGCGGGGGTGGTGGTGCCACCGGCCGGTTATCTGCCGGCGGTACGGGAGTCGACCCGGGAGCGGAACGTGCTCTTCGTCGCCGACGAGATCCAGTCGGGCCTCGGCCGGACGGGGAAGACCTTCGCCTGCGAGCACGAGGACGTCGTACCGGACGTGTACGTGCTCGGGAAGGCGCTCGGCGGCGGGATCGTGCCGGTGTCCGCGGTGGTGTCGAGCGCCGAGGTGCTCGGGGTCTTGCGGCCCGGGGAGCACGGGTCGACGTTCGGCGGGAACCCTCCCCCAGACTTCGTCTGGGAGGCGCCCCCAGCCTGCGCGGTGGCCCTGGAGGTGATCGCGATGCTGCGGTCCGGCGCCGGAGCTCGTCCCGCGAGTGAGACTCCGTTGAGACTTCACTGAGACCTCGGTGAGAGGTTTTCGACCAACAGACGAGAGAGCGTCACTCTGGTGTTCGAGCGCGCCCCTGTGTTTCCGCCGTCCCCTACAGTCGCTTCGTGCTCTTGGGAATGGTGTGTGCGCTGGGTGCGGCGGTCTGTTTCGGTACGGCGACGGTGTTGCAGGCGGTCGCGGCGCGTGCGGCGGGCACGGGCGGGGGCGCAGGCGGGGAGGCGGCGCTGCTGCTGCGGGCGGTCAGGCAGTGGCGGTATCTGGCGGGGCTGGCGCTGGACGGGCTGGGGTTCCTGTTGCAGATCGCGGCGCTGCGCTCCCTCCCGATCTACGCGGTGGGTGCGGCGCTCGCGTCCAGCCTCGCGGTGACGGCGGTGGTCGCTGCCCGGCTGCTGCGGGTGCGGCTGACCGGGAGCGAGTGGGGCGCGGTCGGGGTGGTGTGCGCGGGCCTCGCGATGCTGGGGCTGGCGGCCGGGAGCGAGGGGAACCGGGACGGGTCCCCTGCGCTGAAGTACGTGATGCTGGCGACGGCGGTGACCGTGCTGCTGCTCGGGCTGGCCGGAGGGCGGTTGCCGGGGCGGGGGCGGGCGTTGGTGCTGGGCCTCGGTGCCGGGTTCGGGTTCGGGGTGGTCGAGGTGGCGGTGCGGCTGATCGACTCGCTCGCGCCCATGGCGTTGCTCGGCAATCCGGCGACGTATGCGCTGCTGGTGGGGGGCGGTTCGGCGTTCCTGCTGCTGACCACGGCTCTGGAGCGGGGGTCGGTGACGGTGGCGACCGCGGGCATGGTCGTCGGCGAGACGGTGGGCCCGGCGGCGGTGGGGGTGGTCTGGCTGGGCGACAGCACCCGGGAGGGGCTGGCCTGGCTGGCGGTGCTGGGTTTCGTGGTGGCGGTGGCGGGGGCACTGGCACTGGCGCGGTTCGGGGAGGCGCCGGTTGTCGAGGGGTGACGGGCGGCCCTCTGCCTGACTACCTCTTCGACCCCGCATACGCCGCCTACGGCAGCACCCGGCACAACGCCTCCAGCGCCCCCGCCCACCCATGGTCCGGCGGTGTGCCGTAGCCCACGACCAAGGCGTCCAACTGGTCCCCGGTCGCGTCCTCGTGGCGGTAGCGCTGCAGACCGTGTACCACCAGGCCCTGCCACGCCGCCGCCTGGACCACCGTCAGCTCGGTGCCGGGCGGGAGGCGCAGGACCGCGTGCAGGCCGGCCGCGATGCCCGTGACGCGGACGCCGGGGGCGCGGGTCGCGAGGGCCCGGACCAGGGCGTCGCGGCGGCGCCGGTAGCGCAGCCGGGCGGCGCGCACGTGGCGGTCGTAGGCGCCCGACGTGATGAACTCCGCCAGGGTCAGCTGGTCCAGCGCCCCGCACGTGTCGATTCCGCCCTTGGCCGCCGCGGCCTCCTCCGCGAGCGCAGGCGGCAGCACCATCCAGCCGAGGCGCAGCCCGGGGGCCAGGGACTTGCTGGCGGTGCCCAGGTACACCACATGGTCGGGGGTCCAGGCCCTGCAACGCCCCGACCGGCTGGCGGTCGTAGCGGAACTCGCCGTCGTAGTCGTCCTCCAGGATCAGGCCGCCGGTGTTTCGCGCCCAGTCCACGACGGCCGCCCGGCGGTCGGGATGCAGGGGCGCACCCATGGGGAACTGGTGTGCCGGAGTGAGCAGTACGGCGCCTGCGCCCGTCAGGTCCCCGGTGTCCGTGCCCAGTTCGTCGAAGGGGAGCGGTCGCGTGCGCAGACCGGCCGCCGCCAGCAGCTCCCAGTGGAAATCCAGGCCGTACGACTCGACGGCGACCGTCCGGACCCCGCGCGCACCCAGTACCGCGCCGAGGATCTTCAGGCCGTGCACGAAGCCCGCGCATATGAGGATGCGGTCGGGGTCGGCGCGCACACCGCGCGCTCGGGAGAGGTACTCCGCGAGCGCGGTGCGCAGTTCGACGCGGCCTCGCGGGTCGCCGTAGCCGAGGGTCTGGTAGGGCGCCGCCGCCAGGGCGCGACGGGCGGCCTTGAGCCACTCGGTACGCGGGAAGGAGGCCAGGTCGGGGCTGCCGGGCTCCAGGTCGTGGGCGGGGCGCCGGCGCTCGCGGGGGCGGGGCCCCTGTTCCGGCGGTGCCACCACGGCCCGCGCCGCCCCCCGGGTGCCCGCGCCCAGGCCTGGGGGGAGGCCGCCCGCGGCGCCGAGGGGGGGGGAGGCGGCGGCGACCGTGTTGCGGGCGATGCCCAGGTCGGCGGCGAGCGAGCGGGAGGAGGGCAGCCGCGTGCCGGGCGCCAGCCGGCCGGTGCGGACCGCCTCGCGCAGCGCGTTCGTCAGGCCCTTGCGCAGGCCCGGTCCGGTCGGCTCGACATGGAGGTCGACCCCCAAAGTGGCCCGTGATTCCGCCATGGAAATGGACCATACCGCTGGGCTGCCTCGTTCGTAGGGTCGAGAGCATGACGACGAACAGCGACCACACGACGGGCGTGGAGTACGCCCCCGAACAGCCCACCCGGCTGCGCTGGGCCCAGCACGCCCCCGAGGTCTACAAGGCGATGGTCCGGCTCGACGCGGCCGCCCGGCAGGGGCTCGACCCGAAGCTGTACGAGCTGGTGAAGATCCGCGCCTCCCAGCTCAACCACTGCGCGTTCTGCCTCGACATGCACACCAGGGACGCCCTCGCGGCGGGCGAGAGCGTCGAGCGGATCGTCCAGCTCGGCGCGTGGGAGGAGTCGCGGCACTTCTACACGGAGAAGGAGCTCGCGGCGCTGGCCCTGACGGAGGCGGTCACCGTCCTGACGGACCGGTTCGTGCCGGACGAGGTGTACGACCAGGCCGCCAAGCACTTCGAGGAGGCCGAGCTGGCGCAGTTGATCGCCGCGATCGCGGTGATCAACACATGGAACCGGTTCGGCGTGACCACCCGTATGACGCCGGGGCACTACCGGCCGGGACAGCACAAGTGAACCGTACGACGCTGCTGGATCGCGAGGTCGGCCAGGCCATGTCCACGTTGAGCGCGGCCGCGAAGAAGGGGCTCGGGGACCCGGCGCTCGCCGAGCTGGTCATGATCCGGGCCTCCCAGCTCAACCACTGCGCGTTCTGCCTCGACACGCACTTCCGACTGGCCCGCCGGAACGGTGAGTCGGAGGACCGCATCCAGCTTCTGAACGCCTGGGAGGAGGCGGAGGACCTCTACAGCGAGCGGGAACGGGCCGCGTTGGCGCTGACGGAGGCGGTCACCGTTCTGGCAGAAGGCACCTCCCGGACGAAGTCCGGGGGAGGATTCGTGCCGGACGAGGTGTACGAGCGGGCCGCCAAGCACTTCGACGACGTCGAACTCGCGCATCTGATCGGGCTGATCGGCGTTGTCAATGCGTGGAACAGGGTGATGGTCAGCCGTCGCATCCCGCCGGGAGGGTACACACCGTGAACAAGGTCGACGTATTCCGCGCACTGCACCACGGCCGGCTGCCCGGTGACCCACTGGTTCTCCCCGGGCCCTGGGACGCCGTCAGCGCGCGGGTGTTCGCGGACGCCGGGTTCCCGGCGCTCGCGACGCCCAGCGCGGGAGTCGCCTCCGCACTCGGGTACGAGGACGGGGCGACGCCCGCCGACGAGATGTTCTCGGCGGTCGCGCGGATCGTCCGTGCCGTCGACGTGCCGGTGTCGGCCGATCTGGAGGGCGGGTACGGGCTCACGCCGAAGGAGCTGGTCGAGCGGCTGCTGGAGACGGGGGCCGTGGGTTGCAACCTCGAGGACTCGCACGGCGGTGTGCTCAAGGAGCCCCATGGGCATGCCGCCTGGCTCGCCGAGGTGCGGGCGGTCGCGGGCGACCGGCTCTTCCTCAACGCGCGCGTCGACACGTTCGCGTACGGCGACGGCAACCCCGAACGGGCCATCGAGCGGGCCGCGTTGTATGTCGCGGCGGGT
>CBFHCJ010000522.1:0-5250 GCA_965654005.1 uncultured Streptomyces sp.
GCTTCCGGCATGGCGAGCTCATAGGTTATGTCGGCGGCCGAGAAGAGTTCCTTGTCGCGCTTCGACACCTTGAACGCCGCCATCCGCGCCGTTTCGAACCGTATCGGCACGGCCGCCTCCGCCGCCGTAGCGGCGAGCGCGCTGCGCCCGGGTGGCTTCTCGGGGACCCGGATCGCCATCGTGGGCGGCGGCGTCATCGCCCGCAACATCTGCGACTACCTGCACGCCGCGGGCTGTGCGCCCGACGCGTACCTCGTCCACGACCTGCACCAGGAGTCGGGTGAGGCACTCGTGGAGCACCTGCGCGCCACGCAGCAGCGTGCCGCCTCGTTCACCGACGACTTGGACGCCGCGCTCCAGGCGGAGACCGTGGTTTTCGCCACCACCGCGCTGGAGCCCTACGTCACCGCACCGTTCAGGCCCAGCCAGGTCGTCCTGAACATCTCGCTGCGCGACCTCGCCCCCGAGGTGGTGCTGGCGGCGCAGAACATCCTCGATGACGTCGACCACTGCCTGAAGGCCGATACCTCCCCCCACCTGGCCGAACAGCTGACCGGCTCACGAGACTTCGTGACCGGCACGCTCGCCGGGGTTCTCAACGGCAAGGTGCCCCTGACCGCCGACCGACCGGTGATCTTCTCGCCGTTCGGACTCGGGGTGCTCGACCTGGCGGTCGGAGCGTATGTGCTGGCGGAGGCGCGCACAGCGGGCTCGGCGCTCTCGATACCCAATTTCTTCGGGGAGACGCGACGGTGGTGACCACACGATCCACGGCATCGGCCGGACCCGCCGCACCGCACGGAGGGCGGCACACCACCCTCGTGGTCGTGGGCGCCGGTTCGCGCGGCCTGGGCATCATCGAGCGCCTCGTCAGCCACTGTCTGGCGGATCCGTTACCGGTTACCGTCCACCTGGTGGACCCCCGGCCGCTGGGCCCCGGATTCCACCTCGACAGCCAGCCCGACCACCTGCTGCTGAACACCGTCTGCGCCCAGGTCACGGCCTTCGCGGACGCGGAGATGGTCGACGGCCCCACCCGGGTGAGCGGCCCTTCTCTCTATGAGTGGTGCCGTGCGAGGGACTTACGCCTTGCGGCGGACGGCCACACCGTGTACGAGGCGCAGAGGAACCCGATGGCGGACGGCCGGGAGATCCGGCCGGGCGACTTCCTGCCCCGTCGGCTGCTGAGCGAGTATCTGACCTGGGCGGCAGAGCGAATCGTCGCAGCAGCGCCCCCGTGTCTCACGGTCGTACCGCACGCCACGACCGCCCACGAGGTACGGCCGTCCCCCAGCGGCAAGGAGACCGTCATCCTCGACGACGGCGGTCGGATCGACGCCGACGCGGTCTTCGTCACCGTGGGGCACCACTCCCTGTACCTGCCGATCGAGCCACCACTCGAACCACGGCTGATCACCCGGCCGTACCCGCTGCCCACGGCCTTGGACGCGATCGCGCCCGGCGACCGCGTCGCGGTCCTGGGCATGGGGCTGACCGCCATGGACGTCATCGCCTCCCTGACCCTGGGCCGCGGTGGCCGGCACGAGGAGACGGACGGAGGCGGCGCGCGCTACGTACCCAGTGGCCACGAGCCGCTGATCGTGCTGGCCGGCCGCTCCGGCCTGCCTGCCCGCAGTCGCCCCTGTCTCCACCCGGGACGGGCCCGCTTCGCGCCACTCGCCCTGACACCCGACCGGATCCAGGAACTGCGCGGGCAGCGGCCCGACGGCCGGTTGAACGTCGCCGAAGACGTCCTGCCCCTGGTCGAGGCCGAAATGGAACTGGCTTACCACCGGACGTTGTTGGGCCGTCGAAACGGCGATATACCCGGCGTCGGCGCCGAGTTCGCCCGCCGCGTGGCCGAGTCGGGATGCGATCTGCTCCTGGCCGAACTGCGCCGGGATCACGGACCCTTCCCGCTGCGCGGAATCCTCGCCGAGCAGCTCACCGACCGCGAGTGGCGGGGACAGGACGACTACACCGCGTGGTTCACCGCTCAGGTGGACCTGGACCTCGCCGAGGCGAGAGAGGGGCTGGGGGTGAGCCCGGTCAAGGAGGCCCTCGAGGTGCTGCGCGACCACCGCGACGCCCTCAGGTCGGTGATCGACGCTCCGGGTGTGGACGATCCCTCACTGGACCACTTCTTCGGCGTGTTCACCTCCACGGTCAACCGTCTGGTGATCGGTCCGCAGTTGGAGCGGTCGGCGGAACTGCTGTCGCTCCTGGACTCCGGGGTGCTCCGGCTCGGCCCCGGACCCGGACCCAAGGTCACCGCGCCCTCCGAGCACGGGCCGTGGCGCCTGGAATCCACGCGTCTGACCCGCCCCGAAAGCATCGACGTCGACCATGTCGTCCTCGCCCATCTCGCCGAGCCCAGCGCCGACCGACTGCCCGACTCCCTGCTCGGCCGACTCGTCGCCACAGGCCGCGTCGTCACCCTGGCGAGCCGCGGCATCCGTGCTCCCGGCCTGTGCGTCACCCGTGAAGGCCAGGGCATCGGGCCCGGCGGCGAGGTGCAGCCCAAGCTGTTCTTCCTCGGACCGCACGTCGAAGGATCCAGCTACTACAACCACTACGTCCCGTCGCCCGGCACGCCCTCCCGCGCGCTCAGGGACGCCGAACTCGCTCTCCGTACCGCCCTGACCGCCCTGACCGCCCCGACCCCGAGGACCTCATGAGCAACCGCGAGACCTTCACCCCGTGGACCCGGAACTACCGCCCCGAAACCCGTGCCGCCCAAGGCGACGGCTGGCGCTGCCCGACCACCGGAGCCATACCGCCCCCGGTCGGGCTGGGCGCGACCTTCGCCCGGGACGACCAGTACCGCACCCCCGCCGGCCTCGCCTATCTGCGCGACCAGGGCACGCCCGGCTACGAGCAGGCCGAGGACGTGGTCGCGGGCCTGGAAGGGGGTTCCGGAGCGCTGGTGTTCTCGTCCGGCATGGCCGCCGCCACCGCCGTCTTCCAGGTCCTGCCCGCCGGGGCGCGCGTGGTGGTCCCCCAGACCATGTACTTCGGGCTCACCAAGTGGCTGCTGGAGTTCGGACCCCAGCGCGGACTCGAGGTCGTGCGCGTCCCCATGAACGACCTGGACGCGGTGGGCGCCGCGGTCGCGGCGGCGCCCACCGCCCTGCTCTGGGCGGGATCCCCGGCGAATCCGACCTGGCTGGTGACCGATCTGGCCGCCTGCGCCGAGATCGCGCACCGGGCGGGCGCCCTGTTCGGCGTGGACAACACCGTCCCGACCCCGGTACACACCCGGCCCTTCGAGCTGGGCGCCGACATCGTCATGCATTCCGGTACGAAGTACCTCAACGGCCATACCGATGTCGTAGCCGGCTTCCTGGTCGCCGCGCCCGCGCCCACCGACGACTGCCAGGCCCTCTGGGAGCGTCTGCGGCTGCACCGGCGCCTGACGGGCCCGATCCTCGGTCCGTGGGAGACGTATCTGCTGATGCGCGGTATCCGGACGCTCTATCCGCGCATGCGGCAGATATCGGCCACGGCCATGGAGCTGGCCGCGCACTTCGCCGAACACCCGCTGGTCAGCCGGGTCGCCTACCCCGGCCTGCCCACCGATCCGGGGCACGAGACCGCCGCCCGCCAGATGACCGGCGGCTACAGCGGCATGCTCTCCCTGCACATCGCCGGCGACTGGCAGCGGTCGCTGCGCGCGGCCGAGCACTGCGAACTGTTCATCCGCGCGACCTCCTTGGGCGGGGTGGAAAGCCTGATCGAACACCGCTACACCTTTGAGGGACCGGACAGCACCTCGCCCAAGGACATGCTGCGCCTGTCCATCGGCCTGGAGAACCCGAGCGACCTCGTGGCCGATCTGGAGCAGGCATTGGAACGTGCCGCTGAGTCTGAGGACGAACTTTGAGCGCTGACTCCACCGACGCCCGCGCGACCGGTGCTGCCGGCAGCAGTCCGGACGACTGCGCCTCCCACGCCACCGCGGTCTCATCACCGACGGCCGGATCCGGGGCTGGGTCGGGGCGGTCCGGGGGGTCCGGCCGTTCCGGGCTGCTGAGCGATATATCGCTGTCCGCGGTCCTCGCCGGGTTCGTGGCCGTCGTGGTCTCGTACTCCGGACCGCTGGTCATCGTGCTCGCCGCGGCCTCGGCCGGGCATCTGGACAAGGCACAGACCGGGTCGTGGGTGTGGGCGATCTCCATAGGCAGCGGCCTGACGTGCATCGGGCTCAGCCTGCGGACCAGGATGCCGGTCATCACCGCATGGTCGACACCGGGCGCGGCACTCCTGGTCACCAGCCTGGGGGCCTACCCCTACGCGCAGGCCGTCGGGGCGTTCGTCGTCACCGGCGTCGTGCTGACCCTGGTCGGGCTGACGGGTGTGTTCGGATGGCTGATGCGGCAGGTGCCCAAAGCCGTGGTCGCGGCGATGCTCGCGGGCATCCTGTTCTCCTTCGGCACCGGGCTGTTCTCCGCGCTGAAAACCGCACCGTGGATCGCCGCGGCCGTCCTGGCCGCCTATCTGCTCGGCAAGCGGTGGCTGCCCCGTTACGCGGTACTGATCGCACTCGCGGTGGGGGTGGCGTGCAGCGCGGTCACCTCGCGGCTGCACATCCGGCTGGACCACATCGGACTGACCCATCCCGTGCTGACCAGCCCTCACTTCTCGGTCGCCTCGCTCATCGGTATCGCGGTTCCGATGATCCTGGCCACCCTGGCTTCGCAGAACGCCCCGGGCATGGCCGTGCTCACCGTGTCCGGCTACCAGCCCGACGACCGGCTACTGATCGGCTCCACGGGCCTTGTGTCCACCGCGCTCGCACCCTTCGGGGCCCACGCCGTCAACCTTGCGGCGATCACTGCGGCGATCTGCACCGGCCCGGAATCCCACCGAGACCCCAGGCGCCGCTATGTCGCCGGTGTCGCATGTGGAGCGTTCTACCTGCTGATCGGGTCGTTCGGCACCACCCTCGTGGTCTTCTTCGCGGGCCTGCCGAAGGAACTGGTGGCCGCCATAGCCGGAGTAGCCCTGTTCGGCGCGCTGGCCGGCGGACTGACCGGAGCGGTCGCGGAGGACAAGGACCGGGAGGCCGCGCTGATCACGTTCTTGGCCACCGCGTCCGGGATGACTCTCTTCGGCATCGGATCGGCCTTCTGGGGCCTGGTGTTCGGCGTTGCCGCACATGTGGTGCTGACCCGGCGGCGGGAGCGCTCGGCCACCGGATGATCCCGAGCCGGCTGCGGTCGCCCTGGCACCTGCCGGGGCGGCCGCAGC
>CBFHCJ010000523.1:0-5246 GCA_965654005.1 uncultured Streptomyces sp.
GTGGCGCTGTGTGTGGTGCAGGTCGAGGGACCGGTGGAGAAAGAGGTGATCTACACCCGGATCCGTCTGGCATGGGGTATCGGGCGAGCGGGCCAGGTCGTCCGCGACCGGATCGACCGTGCACTCTGGCGCCTGATCAAACAGGGCAAGATCGTCCGTGTCGGTACGGCCTTCGACAGCCCTGGCCACGAGACGGACTTCGCGCGCACGCCGACGGAGCGGTGCGCCCGGCGGGTCGCGGAGGTTCCCGCTGTGGAGCGGCAACTCGTGCTCAGGAACGTGGTCGAGGAAGGACCGGGCGTGCACCGGGAGGACCTGCTGCGGGAGGCGGCCCGCTTCTTCGGGTGGGCGCGGCTCGGGGCCGACATCAGGGACGCGCTGACCAGTGACATCGACGCGTTGATCACCGAAGGCTGCCTGGTCGAGTCGGAGGGCGGACTGATGCCTGCGGAGGTCGACTGACCCTGGTGTGAAAAGGGTGCGGCTCACCGGGTTCCTTTCGGTGAGCCGCATACGGTGCGTTGGTCGGGTCAGTCCTGCGTGGCGAACCGTCCGCATCGGGCAGTGCCCCCACCTCAGGCACCGTCTCGGGCTCCGCCTGCTCCCGTTCCTCCAACGCCACGCCACCTCCCGAACCGCCACCGCACGCGCTCGCTTGCGTCAACGCGGCGACCCGACACCGGTCACGCCCCATGCCGCGTACAGCGCCGTCCACGCCGCGTACAACGCCGCGGCTCACTCCTGGCTGTGTCTGCCGCGGACTCTCTAAGTGTGTACTCTTTGAGGAGCCTTTCGGTCAGGGCGGGTGGGTCCTCGACGCGCGCGACCCACCCCGCCCTTCTGGGATGTTCGACCGCTTCTCGGAGCAGGGTGCGGCTGACGTCGAACGACCCGGTCGGCTCGCCGACTACATCAATCCCGAGCAACGGGCAGGGCCTTGCTGGATCATTCGCCGCAGACGGGTGCGTCTCGCCGCTGATGCGCCCGGGCGTGAGGTGGCGGGTCGGAGTGTGGATCCCAGCCTCGCTCCCACGGCCACCCTCCCCTCGGCTCCTAATGTGTATGCACTACTGTGCTGCCGTTGTCCTCGTGTAGCTGCCTGTCGGAGGAGACGTTGACACTGCCTGGATGGTTGCTACGGCCAAGGCTCCCCAATGGCTGGGGCGTTGACTCCCGAGAATCCGCCGGAACCGCACCTCGGGTGTCGGCCCAGCCGGGGCGGGCTGCGGCAGAAGCGGCGGGGTGCCATGTCCGTGACGGCCACCCCAGTCCGGTTCGGCGGACGGCCGTTGCGGCGGATGGCGATTTCACCTGGAAACGGGTTGCTCGAAGGGAGCACTGATGACGCTGCTGGACTTGTCGCGATGGCAGTTCGCCATCACCGTCGTATTCCATATGACCTTCCCGGCGATCACTGTCGGACTTTCGATATTCCTGTCAGTCGTCTACGGCGTGTACTGGCGTACCGGCAGGCAGGTCTATCTCCAGATGTTCCGATTCTGGCGGCGTATCTTCGCCGTGGGCTTCGCCATCGGCGTGGTCGCCGGAGCCGTCATCACGTTCCAGATGGGCCTGAACTGGGGCGTGTACGGGGCCAAGACCGGACCGATCATCGGTCCGATCATCGGCATGGAGGTGGTGACCGCCTTCTTCGTCGAGGCGGGGTTCATCGGCGTTCTTCTCTACGGGGAGGGGCGAGTCCGCAAGGGCACCATGTTCCTGTCCACCGTCATGGTGTCGCTGGGCACCGTACTCAGCTCCACGTGGATCATCGCCGCGAACTCGTGGATGCAGACACCGGCCGGCTTCAAGGTCGTCAACGGACAGTTCCAGCCCACGGACTGGATGCACGTGATCTTCAACCCGTCCTTCATCTGGCGCTGGCCGCACATGCTGGCGGCCGTGCTCATCTCGGCCAGTTTCTTCATCGCCGGCATCTCGGCCTGGTATTTGAAGAAGGGGCGCGTCAAGGGTTTCGCCCGACGGTCGATGTCGCTTGCTCTCGGTGTCGCCGCGCTGTTGATGCCGGTCGAGGTCTTCCTCGGTGACAACGTCGCCGGTCACGAAGTGGCGCACCAGCTGCCCAAGTTGGCGGCCATCCAGGGCAACTGGAACAACGGCAACACCGGTTACGTCCTGTTCGCCATTCCCGACCAGGAGGCCGCGCGCAACATCGTCGAGTTGGACATCCCCTGCCTCGGAAGTGCCATCGCCAAGGACCTGACCTGTAAGAAGGCGGCGCCGGGTCTGAAAATCGTCCCGCCGGCCCTCCGGCCTGACATGGCCGCTACCTTCTGGGGTTTCCGCGTCATGTTCCTGGCGGCCCTGCTGATGTTCGGCACGGTGTTCGCCGCGACGGTCCTGCGCATCCGCAACCGCCTATGGACGGCATCGCGATTCCACACGTTCGTGCTCTGGACCACGCCGGTGGGCATCCTGGCCACCCTCGGGGGCTGGGTGGCCGCCGAGTCGGGACGGCAGCCGTGGATCGTGTTCGGCCTGCTGCGCACATCCGCTGCCGTATCCCACCTGGCATCCGGCGAAGTCCTGTTCTCCGTGTTCGGGTTTTCGGCGCTCTATCTGTTCCTGCTCGTGGCCTACATCGTCTACATCGTCCGCACCATGCGCATCGGCCCGGAACGCGACGCCCCCCGCCGTGACAACGCACCCGGCCCGGAAGGCACGGATGCGGCCCGGCCCACCGAAGCGGCCGAACCGAAGAAGCGTCCGCAGTTGCTCGACTCCCGTGAGGTGACGGCCTGATGATCACCACCCTCTGGCTGGCCGCCGTACTGGTCTGCCTGCTGATGTACATGGTGCTGGACGGCTACGACCTCGGTATCGGCGTAGCCAGCCTCTTCGAGCGCGATGCCGCGCACCGGCGGCACATGCTGGAATCGGTCGCGCTCGCCTGGGACGGCAACGAGACCTGGCTCATCCTGCTCGGCGTCGGGCTCTGGGCCGGGTTCCCCCTGGCCTTCGGCACGATCCTGCCGCACGCCTACCTGCCGATGACGGTGGTCCTCTTCTCTCTCATCGTGCGCGGCGTCAGCGTCGAGATGGTCTCGCAGGCCCCGCCGGCCCGCCGCTGGACCACCGCCTTCGGCGTGGCGTCCCTGCTGGCATCCTTCGCGCAGGGGGTCGCGCTGGGCACCCTGACCTCGGCGATGCACCTGAACAACGGCGCCTTCACCGGGTCGGCGTTCGGGGCCCTCAACTGGTTCTGCGTGCTGACGGGGTGCACCGTCACGGCCGCTTACACAGCTCTGGGCTACGCCTACACCAAGTGCAAGTCGTCCGGGCCCCTGCGTGAGTCGGCGGCACGGCGAGGTGCGGTCGCCACAGCAGTAGCAGGTGTGCTGCTCGTCGCAGTGCTCTTCGCCATGGACAGCACGGCAGCACCGCTCAACCTCAGCACCCCGGGGCGCGCCTTCGCGTTCGGTGGACTGCTGCTGTTCGCGGCGGTAGGCGGTGCGACCTCCCTGATCACCTTCCGTTGGAAGCAACCGTCCGGCGCAGCTGACAGGCTGCCCCTCGCCGGCCTCGTCGTCGCGACGGTGTCCGTGCTCCTGGCGCTCGTAGCGGCCCGCTACCCGGTGATCGTTCCGCCTGGCATCACCGTGGACAACACGGTCAGCCCACACGGGGCCATGGTCTTCGTCCTCGTCGGCATCGGACTGAACATGCCGCTGGTGCTGGCCTACAACGTCTTCGCCCACCGGTCCTTCGCCGGCAAATTCCGCACCGAACACCTCACCGACGAGCCCCCGGCTGAAAGCCTCGTTGTCACAGGAGCACAGGCATGACCAATCAGAGCCTCACCCGCGAGGCCAGGCCCGCGTCGTCGTCGCCGACGCCGACGCCGGTCCGTATCGTGCTGCGTTTGCTGGCCGTGGTCGGCTTGGCCGTGCTGGGTCTGTTCGTTTTCGCCGTCTGCGAGGGGATCTTCAATGGTTACCCCCAGTTCCACTCGCAGCTGCTGGACACCATCGGCATGATCGCCATCGCCCTGACCGGCGGCATCGTCTGGATCGTCGACGAGCGGCGCTCCCATGACGACGAGTGAGCCCCTCCCCGCGGATACCCCGCGGGCCGAGGCATGGCTCACGGCGATGGCTGTGCCGGGACGGCACTGGTTCAGCCTCGCGGGAGCCTTTCTGACGCTCGAGACGGTGTTCACGATCGGCCGCTGGGGCGCTCTGGCGTGGATGGCCCAGGGATTGCTGGACGGCCGCGGCACGTCCCGTGACATACGGGGGCTTGCGGCCTTCGTCATCGCCGGTGTGCTGGCAGTGACCGCGGAGTGGGCCGCGGGCGTGTTCAGGGAGCGGGGCGCACGCGCCGTGGCCGACCGGGCGCGGCAGCAGTTGGCCGGTGCGCTGCTGCCGCCTGCCGGCAAGACCAACGACACCGGCCCGGCGGAGTCCGCGTTGGCAATGGTCGACCTGGTCGACGATGTCGCCGATTTCCACGCGCAGGTGGCGCCGCTCGGCCGGTCGGCGCCGCTGTCCACGCTCAGCGTCCTCGCGGTCACCGCTGTGCTGCACTGGCCGGCCGCGATCGTGCTTGTGCTGACGACCGCGCTCATGCCCCTCAACATGCGCTTGGCCGGGCTGTTCGCCCAGCAGGGCGCTGACCAGCAACTGGCGGCGACGCAACAACTGAACGCGATCGTCCTGGACAGCTTCCGCGGCATGCGGACACTGCGCGAGCTCGACGCGGTCGGCCGGCGCGGCCACACCCTCACGGCGGCCGCCGAGCGGCTGAACAAGGCAACCATGAGCGTGCTGCGCCGGGCGTTCCTGTCCAGCATGATCATGGACGTGGTCATCACGTTCTCGATCGCGGTGAACGCCACCTACATCGGCTTGTCGCTGCTGGGGTACGTGCATGTGCCGCACGCTCCGAGGCTCAGCCTGTTCACCGGTCTGCTGGTGTTGCTGGTGTGTCCGATGTACTTCACCCCGATGCGTGCCAGGGCCTCCGCGTTCCACGAGCGTGAACGGGCCGAGACCGCGGCTGGCGCCATCCGCGCCATCGTCGAGGACACCCCAGCCGAGGTGAGCCGGCCGGCGCGTCCGTTGCCGACCGAGCCGGTCGGTGTGTCCCTGGACGCGGTTCGGTTCCGCTACCGCGGCGCCGAGCAGGACACCGTCAGCGCCGACGTCGAGTTCGCACCGGGTGCCTGGACCGCGGTCACGGGTGCTTCCGGCGCCGGTAAGAGCACGCTGCTCTCGTTGATCGCC
>CBFHCJ010000524.1:0-5218 GCA_965654005.1 uncultured Streptomyces sp.
ATCCGCGGCCCGCTGTACGGCAAGCAGGACCTCACCGACGACGAGAAGATGGGCTTCGGCATCGTCACGTCCGCCGACGTCTACCGGCGTGGCGCGGACGAGGTTGCCGACCAGTTGCGTCAGCGCATCGGCGACCGCCCGCTGTACATCTCCATCGACATCGACTGCCTCGACCCGGCGCACGCCCCCGGCACCGGCACCCCCGAGGCCGGCGGCATGACCTCCCGCGAACTCCTGGAGATCCTGCGCGGTCTCGCGTCCTGCAACCTGGTCTCCGCGGACGTCGTCGAGGTGGCGCCCGCGTACGACCACGCGGAGATCACGTCGGTGGCCGCGTCCCACACGGCGTACGAGCTGACCACCATCATGAGCCGCCGGATCGCGGCGGCCCGTAAAAAAGTCGAGGAGACCGAGACCGCTTGAGTGCTCCCCTCCCCTGAAGGGGAGGGGACTCCTGGCTCAGGCCGCCCCCCGGAGCAGCGGAGCCCTCGTCGGCCATTGAGCGCATCGGTCGAATGGGCCGGGAAGTTCGGCGGGTTGAAGGCCCGCATCGCCCGCACCAGCGAGGATCTCGCGGGGCATCCTCCGGTCACCGGCGTGGAGGCCGCTGACGGGCCGCCGCGGTCCTTGCCACCACAGGTGGGACAGGGCCGGTGGCGAGGCCGGGGGAGGCTCGCCGGGTTCGACGCGGCATCGGGGGAGGTGCAAGAAAACGGTCGCGTCTTCAGCGAGTGGCTGGTCGCCGAGCCCGTACGGGGCGGTCGCCGGAGTAGGGCTCAGCTCGGTACGTGGGCTGCGCGGAGAGCCGAGACGAAGCAGGACCAGCTGTGCGCGGAGAAGACCAGTGCGGGGCCGTTCGGCGCCTTGGAGTCCCGGACGGGGACGCCGGAGGGGTGGTCGTCGAGGACTTCGAGGCAGCTGCCGGCGTCGGCGTTGCTGTGGGACGACTTGCGCCAGCCGCTCAGTACGGCGGCGTTCGGGATGGTCCGGTCAGTCATGGTGCCCAAGCGCCGTGCGTCCTCCTTGGAGGGGGTCCGGCGGCCCGCCTCGATGTGCGTGATATGCGAGCGCGTCATGAGCGCCAGATCGGCCAGCTGTTGCTGCGTTTGCTACGTCGTGACGGACGGAACCGGCTATCTCTCCCGCCTGGCCGACGACATTGAGTCAGTGCAGCTCAGCATGGCGGTCGAACTCCTGGGCCACACGGCCGACATGCTCGCCGACCACCGAGCAACACCCGCACAACTCCGCTACCTGCTGGCCAGAATGAGCGAGGCGCTCACCGATGTGCACCGTATCGCCGAGAGCCGGGGTGCCCGCCTTCCCGCGATCGACGAACGCGACGCCGGTGCCACTGACGATCTCTGACTACCTCGGCGGCCCCGCGCACGCAGCCGATCCTTCCGCTGCCCTGTCCGCGGACAGGGCAGGGCTCTGAAGCAACCCCTGCCGACAGGGCCGTGTGGGGCGGGGTCAGCCGTTCTTGCGGGCCACTCCGGCGTAGATGCCGATCGGCGGGGTGTCGGGCTTCGGGGGCTCGTCGGGGCGCCAGTCCTGGACCACGACCAGGCCAGGGGCGAGCAGCGTGAAGTCACCGAAGAAGTCCAGGACTTGGGCAAAGGAGCGGCCGTTCATGGTGGCGGTGGCGCTGTTGTAGACGGCCGCCGCTTCCTCGCGTCGGCCCTCGTGGATGTCGCCCGTCGCGTGTGACAGGACGAGGTAGGAACCGGTGGGCAGCGCATCCCGGAGCGTGGCGACGATGCCCTCCGGGTCCTCCGCGTCGGTGATGAAGTGCAGGATGGCCACCAGCAGCAGTGCCACCGGCTGGTCGAAGTCGATGACCTTGCGCACGTCGGGGTGGTCGAGGATGGCCCGGGGGTCCCGCACGTCGGCCAGGACGACGGAGGTGCCGGCGCCTTCGCCCAGGAGAGCCATCGAGTGGGCGCTGACGATCGGGTCGTTGTCGACGTAGGCGACTCGGGTCCCGGGGGCGATGGCGTGCGCGATCTGGTGCACGTTGGGCTCGGTCGGCAGGCCCGTGCCGATGTCGAGGATCTGCCGGATGCCGCCCTCCGCGACGACGTGCCGGACGGCACGGTGCATGAAGCGCCGGTTGGCCCGGACGGCCACCCGGACCTCCGGAGCCGCCTTGATGAACTTCTCGGCGGCCTCCTGGTCGACCTGGTAGTTGTCCTTCCCGCCCAGGAAGTAGTCGTACATCCGGGCCGGGTGGGGCTTGCTCGTGTCGATCTTCAGTGCCCGGTCGCCGCTGCCAAGGGTGGTCATGATGCCTGCTCCGTCCTGGACTCGCATCTCGCCACCGGTTGAACCGTGGTGAGTGGCTGTCAGACCATCATCCTGGCATGCGTGGAAGTCGTACAACCTTTCGCCGGTACTTGTGAGTCATGAGATGCGGAGGTGCCGGAGGCACGTCCGAATTCACCCAAGAGATGGGGACTTCGAGGGGATGGGGACTTCCATGACTCACCGGATGTCCCGGCGCACCCGTGTGCTCTGCGCGAGCCTCGGTGCCGGGATGCTCATACCGATCGTGGCTGCCGCCGCGCCGGCTGCCGCCACGACGCCGACGGTCAGTTGTACGTCGGGCAAGGCGGGCCTGGCCGCCAAACTGCAGAAGGACATCACCGCGGCCCTGGCGGGCCGCAACGGAACCATCGCGGTCGGCCTCTACGACCGCTCCACCAACACCACCTGCTCGCTGCGCAGCACCAGCGCCTACGACTCGGCGAGTGTGGTCAAGGTCACCGTGCTGGCCACGCTGCTGTGGGACGCGAAGAAGCACAACCGTTATCTGACTTCAACCGAGGCGAGCCTCGCCACGGCGATGATCACCCAGTCGGACAACAGCGCGACGAGCACGCTGTGGAAGCAGTTGGGCCTGACGAAGATCCAGGGCTTCCTGACCGCCGCCGGCATGACCCAGACCAAGCCGGGCGCGAACGGCTACTGGGGCCTGACCCAGATCACCGTGCAGGACGAGCAGAAGCTGCTCAAGCTCATCACCGCCAAGAACTCCGTGCTGAGCGACAACTCCCGCGCGTACATTCTGAAGCTGATGGGGAAGGTCATCTCCTCGCAGCGCTGGGGCACCCCGGCGGGCGCGCCCTCCGGTGTCGCCGTGCACGTCAAGAACGGCTGGCTGCAGCGCGCCACGCACGGCTGGCGGGTGCACAGCGTCGGCACGTTCAACGGAGACGGGCACGACTACATGATCACCGTGCTCACCCAGGACAACAGCACCATGAGCTACGGCGTGACCACCATCCAGAACGTGGCCAAGGTCATCCACAAGGACCTGGTGCCGACGATCTCCACCACGAGCGCGTACGTGCCCACGAGCACGCCGAAGGAGGCGTACGTGGCGGTCCCCGCGAGCTGATCCCGCCGGCCGCCGGTGGTCCCCGCGAGGTGATCGCGGCGGTCGCCGGTGGTCCCCGCGAGCCGATCCCGGCGGTTTCCGGCGGGCGGTTCCCGGCGGTACTCGAAGGTACCGGCCGGCGAACCGACAGGGCCGGACTCCCTGTGCGCCGAACCCTGGCGGCGCGCCGCGCCGCGCCAATCGTTGCGGAGGGATGAAATCCGCTTCCTTCCGTGTTGGTGCCTAGCGGACGATCGGACGGCAGGAACGGCAGGAAGGGACCGGCGTGGCAGCGCACGAGGGGGATGCACGCGGCTGGGCGCACAGGCTCGCGGGGTACGCGTGGCGGTATCCGAGGGATGTCGTCCTCGCGCTCGGGTCCTCTTTCGGCGGCATGGCCGTCATGGCGGTCGTCCCGCTGATCACCAAGGTGATCATCGACGACGTCGTCGGAAACCACACCCGTGCCATGGCCCCATGGGCCGGCGCCCTGATCGGCGCGGCCGTCCTCGTCTACGTCTTCACCTACATCCGCCGCTACTACGGCGGCCGGCTCGCCCTCGACGTCCAGCACGACCTGCGTACGGAGATGTACGGGACGATCACCCGGCTCGACGGGCGGCGTCAGGACGAGCTGTCAACCGGACAGGTCGTCGGCCGGGCCACCAGCGATCTCCAGCTGATCCAGGGCCTGCTCTTCATGCTCCCGATGACCATCGGGAACGTACTCCTCTTCCTGATCTCCCTGGTGATCATGGCGTGGCTCTCGCTGCCGCTGACCCTGGTCGCGCTGGCCGTCGCCCCCGCGCTGTGGTTCATCGCCAAGCGCAGCCGCGCCCGGCTGCATCCGGCCACCTGGTACGCCCAGGCCCAGGCCGCCGCCGTGGCGGGCGTGGTCGACGGCGCCGTCAGCGGCGTACGCGTGGTGAAGGGCTTCGGGCAGGAGGAGCAGGAGACCGGGAAGCTGAGGGAGGTCGGGCGCCGCCTCTTCGCGGGCCGCCTGCGGACCATCCGGCTGAACGCCAGGTACACCCCGGCCCTCCAGGCCGTGCCCGCCCTCGGCCAGGTCGCCATGCTCGCGCTCGGCGGCTGGCTCGCGGTGCGCGGGCACATCACGCTCGGCACGTTCGTCGCCTTCTCCTCGTACCTCGCGCAGCTCGTCGGCCCGGTGCGCATGCTCGCCATGGTCCTCACCGTCGGCCAGCAGGCCCGCGCCGGCGTCGAACGGGTCCTCGAACTGATCGACACCGAGCCGTCTCTCCAGGACGGCACGAAGGAACTGCCCGCCGACGCCCCCGCGACGGTCGAATTCGACGACGTCTCCTTCGGCTACCAGGACGGGCGGCCGGTTCTCGACGGGCTCTCCTTCGAGATCCGCCCGGGAGAGACCCTCGCCGTCGTAGGCTCCTCCGGCTCGGGCAAGTCGACGGTCTCGCTCCTGCTGCCCCGCTTCTACGACGTCACGCACGGCGCCGTCCTCGTCGGCGGCCACGACGTGCGCGAGCTGACCCTTCAGTCGCTGCGCGCGGCGATCGGACTGGTCCCAGAGGACTCCTTCCTCTTCTCGGACACGGTCCGCAACAACATCGCCTACGGTCGCCCCGACGCGACCGACGAGCAGATCGAGCAGGCCGCCCGCGCCGCCCAGGCCGACCGGTTCATCGCCGAACTGCCCGACGGGTACGCCACCAAGGTGGGCGAGCACGGACTCACCCTCTCCGGCGGCCAGCGCCAGCGCATCGCCCTGGCCCGCGCGATCCTCACCGACCCGCGCCTGCTCGTCCTCGACGACGCGACCTCGGCGGTGGACGCCCGCGTCGAGCACGAGATCCACGAGGC
>CBFHCJ010000525.1:0-5176 GCA_965654005.1 uncultured Streptomyces sp.
AGGTCGCCGGAGCAGCCGAGCGAGCCGTACTCGTGCACGACCGGGGTGATGCCGGCGTTGAGGATGTCCGCCATGGTCCGCGCGACCTCGGGGCGTACGCCGGTGTGCCCCGAGCAGACGGTTTTCAGCCGCAGGAACATCAGGGCGCGGACGACCTCCCGCTCGACCCGCGGGCCCATCCCGGCCGCGTGCGAGCGGACGATGTTGCGCTGCAGCTGGACGCGCAGCCCCTGGCTGATGTGCCGGGTCGCCAGCGCGCCGAAGCCGGTGCTGACCCCGTACACGGGATCCGGCTCGGCCGCCAGCGCGTCCACGATCTCGCGGGCCGCCGCGAGGGCCGCCAGGGCCTCCTCGGAGAGCTCGATCCGGGCGTCAGCGCGCGCCACGGCGAGAACGTCGGACGCGGTGGTCCCGGATGTTCCCACCACCACAGGGTGCATATCCATATTCAGGAGCGTACGCAGTGAATTCGATGATGTCACTAGTGGGGTGGGGGTGCGCCTATTACCTGGGGTCGCTCAGAGCCGACTTGCCTGGGGTCACTCAGAGCCGACGCCCACGGAACCGACGGCGGTCCCCGGCGGCAGCCGGGGGCGCGTCGACCAGACGTACGACCGGGTCGTCCGGCCCCTCCCGGCCCGCGACCACCGGCTTCACGGCACGCAGGGCCTTGGCCCGGTACTGGGCCGCGTCGGCGAGCCGGAACAGCCGCCGGGCCGAGCGCACCGTCCCGATCGGGTCCTGGGTGGAGGCGACCCCGCAGGCGACGCCGTCGCCGAGCTCCAACTCGGCGGCGCGACGGCACACTTCGTCGGCGATCCGGACCACCTCGTCGGCCGGCGCACCCACGGCGAGCAGGCAGAACTCGTCGCCGCCGAGCCGGGCGGCGAGTGCGCCCGGCAACATGGCACCGCACAGCGAGAGGACCGACCCGAAGCGTTCCAGCAGCCGGTCGCCCACGGCGTGCCCCCGTGTGTCGTTGACTCTCTTGAGCCCGTTGAGATCACAGACGACGAGCGAGACCACGGCCCCGTCGCCGCGGTGCCGTTCGATGGCGTCTTCGAGGCGTACGTCGACGGCGCGGCGGTTGGCGAGACCGGTGAGCGCGTCGGTGAAGGCAAGCCGACGGGCCTCCTCCAGGCGTTCGGTCTGGGCGATCCCGGCGGCGACGACCGAGGCCAGGACGGTGGCGAAGTCGGCGTCGGCACGGTCGAAGACCGGAGCACCGGCAGCGCGGGCCACGTACAGCTCCCCCCAGGCGCGGCCGTGCAGCACGACGGGCGCGACGACACAGCAGCTACGGCCGCGCCGGCGCAGGGCGGCGACACGCTGATGGCAGTAGCCGGCGCGCCCCGTGGCCGGGCCCTCGGCGGTCTCCACCCAGGCGCTCGGCCCCCCGCCGCCCGCCCAGCGCTCGTGCAGGAACTCGGTGATCTCCGGGAACTGGTGCACGGGGTACGCCTCGCGCTCCGGGAACTCCTCCTCGTCCGGCGCCCGCTCCCCCACGTTGACGAGGACCCGCAGCCGTCCGCGCTCGCGCTCCCACACGGAGAGCGCGGCGAAGCTCCCGGCGAGCGCCCGGCAGGCGCCGAGCGCGGCGGCCCGCCAGGACTCCGGGGGGTTGTGCGCCGCCGCCATCCCCTGGGCCAGCGCCACCACGGCCCTCAGCCGACTGTCCTCACCCATCACTCCAGGCTAGGGCGATCCAGACGATATGAGACATCGGTGCGGCGATCAGGGGTGCGGGGCGAATCCGGGAGAGCGGATCCGGGACGCCTACTCGCCCGGCCACCGGGGGCTGCGCTTCTCGTTGAAGGCGGCCACCCCCTCCGCGCGGTCCCCGGAGAACGCCACCGAGCGCCATGCCGCGTCCTCCACCTCGAGACCGGCCCGCAGATCGAGGCCGTGGCCCAGCCGCAGGGCCCGCTTCGCGGCGCGCAGGCCCACCGGGGAGTTCGCGGCGATACGGGCCGCGAGGGCGAGCGCCTCCTCCCGGTCCCTGCCCTGCGGTACGAGGTGGTCGACCAGGCCCGACTCCCGCGCCTCCGCCGCCTCCAGGCGCCGCGCCGTGAAGATCAGCTCCGCCGCCCGCGCCGCGCCCACCCGGCGGGGCAGCAGCTGCGTACCGCCGCCGCCCGGGATGACCCCGACGGACACCTCGGGCAGGCCGACCACCGCCGTGGAGTCCGCCACGACGAGGTCGCAGGACAGCGCCAGCTCGAAGCCGCCGCCCAGCGCGAAGCCGTGCACGGCGGCGACGGTCGGCATCGGCAGCTCCAGGACGCCGGTGTAGGCGGCGCGGGAGAGCGGACGCTGGCGCATCATGTCGGCGTCCGTGAAGGAGTTCCGCTCCTTCAGGTCCGCGCCCACGCAGAACGCCCGCTCGTGCGTGGAGGTGAGCACCGTCACCCGGGCGTCCCGGTCGGCGGCGAGGTGCGCGCATGCCGCGGCGATCGAGCGTGCCATCTCCGTGGACACCGCGTTCATCGCCTTGGGCCGGTCGAGCGCCAGCTCCGCGACGTACGCGTGCCGCCGTACGACGACGTACTCGCCGAACCGCCGCTCGTCCCGCTCCTCGACCTGCTCCGCCATGACACCCTCCCGGTTAACGCAGGTTAACTCCGATGCCCCGATCATCGCAGCGGAAGCGGCCCCGCGAAAGCCGCCGCGAGCGTCTCGCGGGTGCGGGCCGCTCAACAGGTCGTTACGGTCGCCCGTCCCCGTTCGGGTGACATCGCACCCGTTTCCACAGCACCCGCCGTCAATCGGCACATAACCTGCACCGCCGGAGCCCTTGGGGGAGTGCGGGCCCCCGGGGAGGGATGAGCATGACGACGGACACGACGACCGCCGAGACACCGACGGCGCTCCAGGGCGCTCCCGGCCCCCTCTGGTTCCGGCCCGTCGGCCGGCACCGCAAGCCCCGTCCGCGACGGGTGGTCCTTGCGGCCGGAGGGCTGGCGCTCGCCGCCGGGGCGCTGAGCCTCGTACGCCTCGCCCCCGAATCGGTGACGGGCGGGGGCGGGACCGCGGAGGCCGAGCCCCGGATCGACGCCACCGACACGGCGGAGACGGTCGGGACGAGGGCCGGGACGGCGTCGTCCACGCCTGCCGTGCACCGCTCCACGACCGCCGTCACGGAGACGGCAGGCGGAAGCCCGGCGGCGACGGCCACCCTGAGCCCGGCCGCGGTCCCGGCCGCACCCCCGTCCACGTCGGCCCCGGGCGCCGCCGACCCCGCGACCGGCATCCCCGAAGCACCGTCGACCCCGACGGCCTCCCGCACACCCGCTCCCCCGACGGCCGCGACGCCGACCGCACCGCGGCCCACGCCGACGCCGACCGCGCCCACACACAGGCCGACCGCGGTCCCGAACCCACCGGGGTTGTGTGTGCCGCTCGTCGGACTGTGCGTCAACGGTCTGTAGAACGCCTGGCGGTTGACAGGGCCTTTCAGCCCGTCCGGCGTTCGAGGACGAGGCCGTCAGGCCGAAGCGGGGTCTGGGGGCGCAGCCCCCACAGCGGGGATTTCGGGAACGGGCACCTCGGGAACGGGCACCTCAGGGACGGGGATCCCAGGGACGGGGACCCCAGGGACGGAGAGCCCAGGGACGGAGAGCCCAGGGACGGAGAGCCCAGGGACAGGGCCCCCAACCCACGGACTACGACGACGTCCCGTCCCGCCGCGTGAGCAGCCACGGTTCGATCACGCCGAGGCCGCGCACCGGGCGTTGCCACATCGGCTGGAGCGCGAAGCGGTACGTGGGGGGCTCCTCGCCCTCCTTCTCCGCGGCGGCCGCGGCCTCGGCGGCCTCCGTCTCGGAGGCGGGCGCGTCGCCGGTGCGGATCAGCTCCTCCGCGAAGGCGCCGTCGACCAGGACCGCGTCCCGGGGGCTTATCGAGGTGAGTCGGCTCGCCAGGTTCACCGTCGTGCCGAAGACATCGCCCATCCGGGTGGTCACCGTGCCGAAGGCGATGCCGACGCGCAGTTCCGGCATGGTCTCGTCGTTCGCCATGGTCTCGATCAGGCGCATGGCGATCTCCGCGGCGATGCCCGCGTCGTCCGCCGCGTACAGCACCTCGTCGCCCAGCGTCTTGATCAGCCGCCCGCCGTGCGCGGCGACCAGGTCGGCCGCGGTCGTCTCGAACGCCTCGACCAGTTCGCCGAGTTCCTCCTCCTCCAGGCGGCGCGTCAGCCGTGTGAAGCCCACGAGGTCCGCGAAGCCCACCGCGAGCCGGCGGTCGACCATCTCCTCGTCGTCCGCGGCCTGCACCACCCGGCCGGTCGCCGCGGCGAGCTGGCGCCGCCAGACGTAGACGATGAACTCCTCCAGCTCCGGCAGGAGCAGCTCGACCAGGGGGTATGTCACCTCGGTGCGGGTCATGCCGGGCTCGGGGGGCTCGGTGAGACCCTCCAGGAAGGAGTCGATCTGCCACTCCGCCAGTCGGGCCGTGGTCTGCCCGGTGGAACGGGCGACCTGGACCGCCATGGCCTCGCTCAGCAGCCCGGCCTCGACCAGACCGGCGAGCCGGCGCAGGGCCAGCACGTCGGCCTCGGTGAGCGCCTTGGCCTGCCCGATGTCCGCGAAGCCCATCGCCCGCCAGAAACGGGACGCCAGTTCCATGGACACGCCCGCGCTGCGGGCCGCCTGGAAGGGGGTGTAGCGGCGCTCCGCGCCCAGGATGAGCTGCTCCAGGCGCAGGGCGAGGGGGTTCTCCTCGGGCTCGTGGTGTGCGTCCCGCCCCGGCTCACCGTCGGGGGCGGGGCGTACGCCCGTGCCCGAGCCCGTGTCGTCGACGGTCACGCGTGCTGCCCTTCCGATCTGCCGCGGTCAGGTATCGACCGCGGTCAACTCTACGGCAGGTGTGCGGTAGCTCACTCCCGAGAGGCGGTGGGCCGCGTACGGTCGTACCGCTGAGCAGTTCACACACATGAACAGTTCAGGCCATGAACAGGTCAGGCCATGAACAGGTCACGCCCATGGCTCACGCCGGCCGCAGGTGCACGATGTCCCCCGCCCCCACCGGCTCCTGCACCCCGTCCTCCGTGGCCAGTACCAGCCGTCCGTCACCGTCGATCGCGACCGCCTCGCCGGTGACGGACCGGTCGCCGGGCAGTTCGGCGCGTACGAGGCGGCCCAGCGTCGCGCTGCCCGCCGCGTACGTCTCCTGGAGG
>CBFHCJ010000526.1:0-5169 GCA_965654005.1 uncultured Streptomyces sp.
AGGGACCGGGAACGTTCGGACGACTTCCGCGGCGTGAACCGCAGAGGCGTACGTCACACCCCTGGTATGCGCCAGGAGGCGGCGGGCAGGCGCCGGGCAGCACAGCTTGCGGTGCGGGGCGCCCGCCGGGCCAATTTCTCCAGCTCACCGGGGGTGGACACCGGACGTCCGCAGCCGCGGGCCGGGAGGTCACGTCCCATTCCTCGGGCACACTGTGCAAAGAATTGGACAGGCGGGCCGGGGTCGGCCGCATGATGGAAAAGCCTCGGCCGGGCAACACGCACGTAAAAGAGACGTAGAGGGAGTCGCTGTGAGGGTCGGAATCGTCGGAGCCACCGGTCAGGTCGGCACGGTCATGCGCGGGATCCTCGCGGAGCGCAATTTCCCCGTCACCGAGCTGCGCCTGTTCGCCTCGGCCCGTTCGGCGGGGACGGTCGTCGACGGCGTGACGGTGGAGGACGCGGCGACGGCCGACTACACCGGCCTGGACATCGTGCTGTTCTCGGCGGGCGGCGCGACCTCGAAGGCACTGGCCGAGAAGGTCGCCTCGCAGGGCGCCGTCGTGATCGACAACTCCTCGGCCTGGCGCAAGGACCCGGACGTACCGCTGGTGGTGTCCGAGGTGAACCCGCACGCGATCGTGAACCGTCCCAAGGGCATCATCGCCAACCCGAACTGCACGACGATGGCCGCGATGCCGGTGCTCAAGCCGCTGCACGCGGAGGCGGGCCTGACGGCACTGGTCGTCGCGACGTACCAGGCGGTGTCCGGCTCGGGCCTCGCGGGCGTGGCGGAGCTGCACGGCCAGACCCAGAAGGTGGTCGCGGACGCCGACAAGCTGACCCACGACGGCGAGGCGGTCGACTTCCCCGAGCCGGGGGTCTACAAGCGCCCGATCGCCTTCAACGTGCTGCCCTTCGCGGGCAACCTCGTCGACGACGGTCTGAACGAGACCGACGAGGAGCAGAAGCTCCGCAACGAGTCCCGCAAGATCCTGGAGATCCCCGGGCTGAAGGTCTCCGGCACCTGCGTCCGCGTCCCGGTCTTCTCCGGCCACTCCCTCCAGGTCAACGCCCGCTTCGCGCGCCCGCTGTCGCCGGAGCGAGCGACGGAGCTGCTGGCCGGCGCCTCGGGCGTGGTCCTCACCGACATCCCGAACCCGCTCCAGGCGGCCGGAAAGGACCCGTCGTACGTGGGCCGCATCCGCCGCGACGAGACGGTGGAGAACGGCCTCGCCCTGTTCATCTCCAACGACAACCTCCGCAAGGGCGCGGCCCTCAACGCGGTGCAGATCGCGGAGCTGGTGGCAGCGGAGCTGAGCAATTGACGTGCTCCCTGGCCTGACGTCCAGGGATTCCGGCCTGGGTCGTCCGACCCAGGCCGGGGCTTCCTGCTTCACCGCGCTGCGCGGGCACGTGTGCCCGTCTTAGGCGCTCCGCAGGCGTTTGGCGTCTCCGCCCGTCCGGCGGCGACGATACGGCGTCCTTCGAAGAGGACGTTGCGGGCTGCGTCGTGGTCGCGGTCGTGCACGGTGCCGCACGCGCCGCATGTCCACTCCCGGACGTGGAGGGGCTTGGGGCCGTCCCGGGGTCCAGCTCGGGCAGGATGTCCGGCTCGGTGTCCACGACGAAGCTGAGGAAGTACCGGCCGGAGCTGTCCTTGGTGACGGTCAGGGACGTGGGCGCGGCCGGAAGCCGACGGGACCACGTGACCTTGAGGCTGCCGACCTTGGCCACGTACACCGTGCCGTCGTCCTGGAGGGAGAAGGCGTTGGTGTTGAGGCGGATCGACTGCCGGGCGTCTTTCTTCGATTCGCAGCGGGGAGGGCCGACCTTGCGGCCCTGCCGCTTGCCCCCCAGGCTGTCGAAGAAGTTCTTGTAGGCGGTGTCCAGGTCCCGCAGGGACTGTTGCAGGACAACCGCCGACACGTCGGCGAGCCAGGCGCGTTCCTCGGTGCGCTTGGCCTGGGTGATGCGAAGCCGGGACAACTCGGCCGACTTCACGTACGGCAGCCCCGCCGCGTGCGCTTCCTTACGGTCGCGCAGGCAGTCCTTCCACACCACGCGGGCGCACCCGAACGCCTTTGCCAACGCACGGCGCTGGGAGGCGTCCGGGTAGGCCCGGTAGTTGTAGCGGAGCTGCATGACCGAGGATCCTGCTGTGATTGGTCTCAGGGATACCCGGAACGACTACTGACGTGGCGGCCACGTTTTTTCGGCGATGTAGGTGCACTTGGTCTTTGTGACGAAGTACCGGCGTTTCGGGGTGTTCGACGACGAGATGCTGACACGCTGCGAAGAGATCATGCGCAAGGTCTGCGAGGACTTCGAAGCGGAGCTGAAGGAGTTCAACGGCCGCCCGGTCCGGCCTCGCACGGTGTCCTCGGCTGTCTCGTGAACCATCAGGGTCATCGCAGGCGCCTCCTTTCCAGCCAAAACCTGGGAGCGGAGGCCTCCCACTGATCCACACTGGACGCAGCACCGCCCTATCGGGTGAATGCCATGCGGCATGGAAGGATGCCAGTACCCACTCATCACGAGGAGATGACCGCGTGCCTGGCACAAACCTGACTCGCGAAGAGGCTCAGCAGCGGGCGAAGCTGCTCACCGTTGACTCGTACGAGATCGATCTCGACCTCTCCGGCGCGCAAGAGGGCGGCACCTACCGGTCCGTGACCACGGTGCGCTTCGACTCCGCCGAAACCGGCGCGGAGTCCTTCATCGACCTGGTGGCCCCGGCCGTCCACGAGGTCACCCTCAACGGCGACCCGCTCGACCCGGCCGAGGTCTTCAAGGACTCGCGGATCGCGCTCCCGGGGCTCCTGGAGGGCCGGAACGTGCTCCGCGTGGTCGCCGACTGCGCGTACACCAACACGGGCGAGGGTCTGCACCGCTTCGTCGACCCCGTCGACGACCAGGCCTACCTCTACACCCAGTTCGAGGTGCCCGACGCCCGCCGGGTCTTCGCCTCCTTCGAACAGCCGGACCTCAAGGCCACCTTCCAGTTCACCGTGAAGGCCCCCACCGGCTGGACGGTGATCTCCAACTCGCCCACCCCCGAGCCCAAGGACGACGTCTGGGTCTTCGAGCCGACGCCGCGGATCTCGACGTACATCACCGCGCTGATCGTCGGCCCGTACCACTCCGTCCACAGCGTGTACGAAAAGGGCGGGCAGTCCGTCCCGCTCGGCATCTACTGCCGGCCCTCCCTCGCGCAGTTCCTCGACTCGGACGCGATCTTCGAGGTGA
The DNA here is from genome assembly GCA_965654005.1 of uncultured Streptomyces sp. Classification (GTDB taxonomy): domain Bacteria; phylum Actinomycetota; class Actinomycetes; order Streptomycetales; family Streptomycetaceae; genus Streptomyces. The sequence continues at coordinate 3,249 of CBFHCJ010000526.1, forward strand.
CCCGGCAGGGCTTCGAGTGGTTCCAGGAGAAGTTCGACTACGAGTACCCCTTCCAGAAGTACGACCAGCTGTTCGTACCGGAGTTCAACGCGGGCGCGATGGAGAACGCGGGCGCGGTCACCATCCGCGACCAGTACGTCTTCCGCTCCAAGGTGACGGACGCGGCGTACGAGGTGCGCGCCGAGACGATCCTCCACGAGCTGGCCCACATGTGGTTCGGCGACCTGGTCACCATGGAGTGGTGGAACGACCTGTGGCTGAACGAGTCGTTCGCCACCTACACCTCCATCGCCTGCTCGGCGTACCACCCGGAGTCCCGCTGGCCGCACTCCTGGACCACGTTCGCCAACTCCATGAAGACGTGGGCGTACCGTCAGGACCAGCTGCCGTCGACGCACCCGATCATGGCCGAGATCAACGACCTCGACGACGTCCTGGTCAACTTCGACGGCATCACGTACGCCAAGGGCGCCTCGGTCCTCAAGCAGCTCGTCGCGTACGTCGGCATCGACGAGTTCTTCTCGGGCGTGCAGGCGTACTTCAAGCAGCACGCGTACGGCAACACGCGCCTGTCCGACCTGTTGGGCGCCCTGGAGGAGACCTCCGGCCGCGACCTGAAGACCTGGTCGAAGAAGTGGCTGGAGACGGCGGGCATCAATGTCCTGCGCCCGGAGATCGAGACGGACGCGAACGGTGTCATCACCTCCTTCGCCATCCGCCAGGAGGCCCCGGCCCTTCCCGCAGGCGCGAAGGGCGAGCCGACCCTCCGCCCGCACCGCATCGCGGTCGGCCTGTACGACCTCGATGAGGACAGCGGCAAGCTGGTGCGCGACGGCGACGGCCGGATCGAGCTGGACGTCGACGGCGAGCTGACCGCGGTACCGCAGCTGGCGGGCCGGCGCCGCTCGGACGTGATCCTGCTCAACGACGACGACCTGTCGTACGCGAAGGTCCGCCTGGACGACCAGTCCCTCGCCTTCGTCACCGAGCACCTGGGCGACTTCGAGTCGTCGCTGCCGCGTGCCCTGTGCTGGGCCTCGGCCTGGGACATGACCCGGGACGCGGAGCTGGCGACCCGCGACTACCTCTCGCTGGTGCTGTCCGGCATCGGCAAGGAGTCCGACATCGGTGTCGTGCAGTCGCTGCATCGCCAGGTGAAGCTGGCGATCGACCTGTACGCCGACCCGGCCGCCCGCGAGTCCCTGCTCACCCGCTGGACGGACGCCACCCTGGTCCACCTGAGCATCGCCGAGCCCGGCGGCGACCACCAGCTTGCATGGGCGCGCGCCTTCGCGGCGACGGCCCGTACGCCGGAGCAGCTCGACCTTCTGGAGGGGCTGCTGGACGGTTCGCAGTCCGTCGAGGGACTGGTCGTCGACACGGAGCTGCGCTGGGCGTTCGTGGAGCGACTCGCGGCAGTGGGCCGCTTCGACGAGGCGGAGATCGCGGGCGAGCTGGAGCGGGACAAGACGGCGGCCGGTGAGCGGCACGCGGCCACCGCCCGGGCGGCCCGCCCGACGCCGGAGGCCAAGGCGGAGGCCTGGGCGTCGGTCGTCGAGTCCGACAAGCTGCCGAACGCCTTGCAGGAGGCGGTGATCGGGGGCTTCGTCCAGACCGACCAGCGCGAGTTGCTCGCCCCGTACGCCGACAAGTACTTCGAGGTGGTCAAGGACATCTGGGACTCCCGCTCGCACGAGATGGCCCAGCAGATCGCGGTCGGCCTCTACCCGTCGATCCAGGTCTCCGAGGAGACGTCGGCGAAGACCGACGCGTGGCTGGCCGCCGCCGAGCCGCCCCCGGCGCTGCGGCGCCTGGTCTCGGAGTCGCGGGCGGGCGTCGAACGGGCCCTGAGGGCCCAGGCGGCGGACGCGGCCTAGTTCCGGGGGGGGGGGGGGCGCCCCCCCCCCGCGGCGGGGGGCGG
>CBFHCJ010000527.1:0-5133 GCA_965654005.1 uncultured Streptomyces sp.
CGGGGCGGGTCCTTCTCCAGCGCCCGGCGCAAATCCTCGATGCGGTTCTCGCTGCCGTGCCACACGCGGGCGAGCCGCGGCCCTGCGGCGACCGGCGTCTCGGGCCCGTGCCAGCCGGTCGCCTCGTCCTCCAGCCACACGGCGCACCAGTCGGCGAGCCGCGGTACGAGGAGCTGTCCGGTGAGCGCGGCGACCAGGTCCTCGTCGAGCTGTCCGGCGAGCAGGTCGGAGGCCTCGGCGAGGAAGGAGAGGGCGCCGCGGCCCCGCCACTCCCGGTCGTACGCCCCGCGTCCGGACTCGGCGAACGCGGAGAGTTCCGACCCTGATATCTCGTCCGCGCTCAGCCCGCCTTCCAGGGCGCTCTCAGCGGCGTACTCCTCGATCTTCTCCTCGGTGTCCAGGGCGCCGTCGAGGGGCAGCCGCGCCCAGACGGTCTTGGCGCCGGTGCGGTAGGTGATCCCCCAGGCGGTGGAGAGCGAGGAGACGAGCCTGAGGCCGCGCCCGTACTCGGGTATGCCGTAGAGGCGCTCGGTGTCGTCGTCCCGTACCGCGCGCGAGGGGTGGTGGTCGGATACCTCGACAACGACGCCGGCCGGGTCCTCTCGCGCGTCCTCCAGACGGCAGACCAGGTCGACGTCCGTGCCCGCGTGCACGACGGCGTTGGTGACGAGCTCGCTCACGACGACCAAGGCGTCGTCGGCGAGCCGCTCGGAGAAGGTGTCGGGCTCGGCGTCCTTGGCCCATGCGGTGAGGGCGGCGCGCACGAACCTGCGGGCGGTGCCCGCCGCGAGCGGGCCCCCGGGCAGCGTCGTACGCACCACTGTGCGCGGGCCCGCGCCCTCGTGCGCAGGCATATCAGGGGCACGGGAGACGGTCTCCCGTTGCGTGGGAATGACCCCCATGGACAGCTCCCCGAGCAGTTCGGACGAATACGCCTGTGGCGCTGCGGACAGAGTGACAGACTGGCCCTGCTCATAAGCGCCGAGTTACCGAAGTGGGCCGCCATGAGTGAGAAAACCGCTACAGATATGGTCGAAGACGGATAGATTCGATCATCGGATCCACGTCCTCCGCTCGCCACGATGACCGCGGCCACGCAACCGGCGCCGCCGATGACCCGTGCACCGTGGTGCGTACGACGCTGCCGGGGGCCCGCGCGCCCGGCGGGGCCGTTACATCGTGCGGCTCCGCCGCGTGGGGCGCGACCAGCCGCAGACGGCCCTCAGACAGCCCGCGGTCGCCCCACCGCCGCAACCGCCCCCTCACACCTCGCGCGTACCGGCGTACATCTCGTCGATCAGGTGCTTGTACTCACGCTCCACCACCGGCCGCTTCAGCTTGAGGCTGGGCGTGATCTCGCCGTGTTCCACGTCGAGGTCGCGCGGCAGGAGGCGGAACTTCTTGATGGTCTGCCAGCGCTGGAGGCCCTCGTTGAGCCGCTTGACGTAGCCGTCGATCAGTTCGACCGTCGCGGGGGCCGCGACGACGTCGGCGTACGACTCGCCGTCCATGCCGTTCTCCTTCGCCCACCCCAGGATGGCCGGCTCGTCGAGAGCGATGAGCGCGGTGCAGTAGTTCCGGTCGGCGCCGTGCACGAGGATGTTGGAGACGTACGGGCACACCGCCTTGAACTGGCCCTCGACCTCGGCGGGCGCGATGTACTTGCCGCCGGAGGTTTTGATGAGGTCCTTCTTGCGGTCCGTGATGCGCAGGTAGCCGTCGGGCGACAGCTCGCCGATGTCACCGGTGTGGAACCAGCCGTCCGTCTCCAGCACCTCGGCGGTCTTGTCCGGCAGGCCGTGGTAGCCCTCCATGATGCCGGGGCCGCGCAGCAGGATCTCGCCGTCGTCCGCGATGCGCACCTCGGTGCCGGGCAGCGGCTTGCCGACCGTGCCCGTGCGGTACGCCGCGCCCGGGTTCACGAAGGAGGCCGCGGAGGACTCCGTGAGGCCGTAGCCCTCCAGGATGTGGATGCCGGCGCCCGCGAAGAAGTACCCGATCTCGGGCGCGAGGGCGGCGGAACCGGAGACGCAGGCGCGCAGGTTGCCGCCGAACGCCTCGCGGATCTTGGCGAAGACGAGCGCGTCGGCGACCTTGTGCTTGGCGCCGAGGGAGAAGGGCACGGCGTGGGTGCCGGCACGGCGGAAGTTGTCCTGCGAGAGCTTGGCGTACTCGCGGGCGACCCCGGCCGCCCACTGGAAGATCTTGTACTTGGCCGGGCCGCCCGCCCGTGCCTTGGCGGCGACGCCGTTGTAGACCTTCTCGAAGATGCGCGGCACGGCCGCCATGTACGTCGGCTGCACGACCGAAAGGTTCTCGATGATCTTGTCGACGCGGCCGTCGACGGCGGTGACGTGGCCGACCTCGATCTGGCCGGAGGTGAGCACCTTGCCGAAGACGTGCGCGAGCGGCAGCCACAGGTACTGCACGTCCTCGCTGCTGATCAGCCCCGTCGTGGCGATCGCCTTCGCCATGTACGCCCAGTTGTCGTGCGGCAAGCGCACGCCCTTGGGGCGGCCGGTGGTGCCGGAGGTGTAGATGAGGGTGGCGAGCTGATCCTTGGTGATCGCGCCGACTCGCTCCTTGATCAGCTCGGGATGCTGGTCCAGGTACGCGGCACCGCGGGTCTCCAGCTCGGCGAGCGTGAGCACCCGGTCGCCGCTCTCCACGCCCGTCGGGTCGATCACCACGACATGGGTGAGCTCGGGCAGCTCGGCGCGCTTCTCCCGCGCCTTGGCCAGCTGGGCCGCGTTCTCCGCGATGAGCACCTTGCTCTCCGAGTCGGAGAGAATGAACGCGGACTCGTCTGCGTTCGTCTGCGGGTAGACCGTGGTCGTGGCCGCGCCGGCGCACAGGATGCCCAGGTCGGCGAGGATCCACTCGACCCGGGTCGAGGAGGCGAGCGCCACCCGCTGCTCCGGCCGCACACCCAGCTCGATCAGTCCGGCCGCGATCGCGAAGACGCGCCTGGCGGTCTCCGCCCAGCTCAGCGATTTCCAGTCGTCCGGGCCCCGACCGGAGGCAGACGGTACAGGGTAGCGGTAGGCCTCGGCGTCCGGCGTGGCCGCCACGCGCTCCAGGAAGAGGGCCGCCACGGACGGCGGACGGTTCTCGATCAAAGTCTGTGTGTCGCTCACGACATCCTCCGGGGCCCGCGACAGTGCGGCTGGCTGGCTCATTGCGGCTGACTCGTTGCGGCTCGCTCATTGCGGCCGACTCAATGCGGCTGTGGTCACTCGCGCCTGCTTGTTTAACTCACGAGTAACCCCTGAGCAGAGATCAGAGTAGAGCGCGACCGGCCGGTGCGTAAGGGGCAACGACCGGTCCTTTCCCGCAGAGAGCGACCAGCAGCACGCACAGGGGCCCGCCGCACTTTCGTACGACGGACCCCTGTTGCACCCGATGTGCCGGAGTAACCACAGGTAACCCCCGGTTACTTCTTGCTCTTGGCCGATCCCCCGCTGTCGTCGCTGGACAGCACGGCGATGAATGCCTCCTGGGGAACCTCCACGGAACCCACCATCTTCATCCGCTTCTTGCCTTCCTTCTGCTTCTCCAGCAGCTTCCGCTTGCGGGAGATGTCACCGCCGTAGCACTTGGCGAGGACGTCCTTGCGAATGGCGCGGATGGTCTCACGGGCGATCACCCGGGAGCCGATGGCAGCCTGCACCGGCACCTCGAAGTTCTGCCGCGGGATGAGTTCCTTCAGCTTGGCGACGAGACGGACGCCATAGGCGTACGCCTGGTCCTTGTGGGTGATCGCCGAGAATGCGTCGACCTTGTCGCCGTGCAGCAGGATGTCCACCTTCACAAGGGAACTGCTCTGCTCGCCGGTGGGCTCGTAGTCCAGCGACGCATACCCGCGGGTCTTGGACTTCAGCTGGTCGAAGAAGTCGAAGACGATCTCGGCGAGCGGGAGGGTGTAGCGGATCTCGACGCGGTCCTCGGACAGGTAGTCCATGCCGAGCAGCGTGCCGCGGCGGGTCTGGCACAGCTCCATGATCGCGCCGATGAACTCGGTGGGCGCGAGGATCGTGGCCCGTACGACCGGCTCGTACACCTCGGCGATCTTCCCCTCGGGGAACTCGCTCGGGTTGGTGACCGTGATCTCCTCGCCGTCCTCCATGATCACGCGGTAGACCACGTTGGGGGCGGTGGCGATCAGGTCGAGCCCGAACTCGCGCTCCAGCCGCTCGCGGATCACGTCGAGGTGCAGCAGGCCCAGGAAGCCGACGCGGAAGCCGAAGCCGAGGGCGGCGGAGGTCTCCGGCTCGTAGACGAGCGCGGCGTCGTTGAGTTGGAGCTTGTCCAACGCCTCGCGCAGGTCGGGGTAGTCGGAGCCGTCGAGCGGATACAGGCCCGAGAAGACCATCGGCTTCGGGTCCTTGTAGCCGCCGAGCGCCTCCGTGGCGCCCTTGGTCTGGCTGGTGATCGTGTCACCGACCTTGGACTGGCGGACGTCCTTCACCCCGGTGATGAGGTAGCCCACCTCGCCGACGCCGAGCCCGTCGGCCGGGAGCATCTCGGGCGAGCTGACGCCGATCTCCAGCAGCTCGTGGGTGGCGCCGGTGGACATCATCTTGATGCGCTCACGCTTGTTGAGCTTGCCGTCGATGACACGGACGTAGGTGACCACACCCCGGTAGGAGTCGTACACCGAGTCGAAGATCATCGCGCGGGCGGGCGCCTCGGCGACACCGACCGGCGCGGGGATGTCCCGTACGACCTTGTCGAGGAGCACATCGACGCCTACACCGGTCTTCGCGGACACCCGCAACACGTCGTCGGGGTCGCAGCCGACCAGGTTGGCGAGCTCCTCGGCGAACTTCTCGGGCTGCGCGGCCGGCAGGTCGATCTTGTTCAGTACCGGGATGATCGTGAGGTCGTTCTCCATCGCCAGGTAGAGGTTGGCGAGGGTCTGCGCCTCGATGCCCTGGGCGGCGTCGACGAGGAGGACGGTCCCCTCGCAGGCGGCGAGCGACCGCGAGACCTCGTACGTGAAGTCGACGTGGCCGGGGGTGTCGATCATGTTGAGGATGTGCGTGTTGCCCTGATCGTGAGTCGGGGCCCACGGCAGACGCACCGCCTGGGACTTGATCGTGATGCCGCGCTCGCGCTCGATGTCCATGCGGT
>CBFHCJ010000528.1:0-5132 GCA_965654005.1 uncultured Streptomyces sp.
TTGTAGTACGGGCGCATGGAGGCGGAGCGGTCGAGGACGAGGTAGACCTTGGCGCGGGTGCCGGTGAGGTTGCGCGTCTTGAGGGCGGTGGCGGCGGCCTTGTAGGCGGTGGTCAGACCGGGGGCGCGGGACTTCACTCGGGCGAGGGTGAGGGCGGGCTTGGCCTCGGCCTCCGGCTCGGGCTGGGGTTCGGGGGTCGCGTCGGCCTCCGGCTTCGGCCCGGGCTCGGGGGTCGCCTGGGCTTCGCCTTCGGCGGGGGCGGGTTCGTTCGTCGGTGCGGGCTCCTCGATGGTGACCGGCTCCGGTTCTGGTGCAGCCTCGGCTAGCGGCTCGGGCTCCGGTTCCGGTGCAGCCTCGGCCACCGGCTCAGCCTCCGGTTCCGGTGCAGCGTCCGCTACCGGCTCGGGCTCGGGGGTGACCTCGGCTACCGGCTCGGGGGTCACCTCGGCCATCGGCTCAGGCTCCGGAACCTCCGCAGCCTCGGGCTCGGGCTGGGAGATCTCTTCGGCCTGCGGCTCGGGCTCGGGGGTGACCTCGGCCACCGGCTCAGCCTCCGGTTCCGGAACCTCCGCAGCCTTGGCCTCAGGCTCCGCCGTGGCTTCCTGGGCCTCCTCCTGCGGAGTCCCCTGCCTCGGTACCGTCACGTTGTCGAACGCCGCCGCCACCAGGTCGTGCTCGTCCGTACGGCCCGTCGACTGTGCCGGGACCTTGGCCGGTGCGGTCGGCCCGGTGGGCTCCGGGGCCGTCGTCGCAGGCTCGGGTGCCGCTGCCGTGACCGGTGCCTCCGTGGTCGTCGGCGTCTCCCGCGAGGGCTCCTCGGCGGTGCGATCCTTGCGTGAGCGCCCGAACGCGTTCCGCAGGAGAGTGAGAATGCCCATTTCGCAACCCTTCGCGTGAGTTGAAGCCCGTCAAACGCTGGCCAGGACGGACACGTAAGGTTAGCGGTCACAGGCGGTGATCTTGGGCAGGGTCCAACCATCGGAAGCTGTCGATGTCAATACCGCGATCCCGCCGTTACCGATCATTCCGGTCGTCCGTGCCGATCATGCAAGTACCCCTTGTCGGCCGGTGACTCAACCCCCTTACGGACGCCATCGGTTCACCGCCCGTTCGTTCACCTGCCCCGCTCCCCCGTGCCCCACGGAGGGGTCATGTTCTAGCCAAAACGCTCAGTCGTCTTCGTGCGGCGACGCGATCGCCCTCGCCGCCGCCACCTCCTGCCGCAGCGGCTCCAGGATGCTGTCCGCCGGTCCGACGAGGTCCCTGCGCACCGCGAACAGGACGTCGGTCTCCCGCAGGCCCTCCGACAACTCGCACAGTTGCAGGGTGATCTGCTCGACCTCGGCGGGGGAGGGTGGCGGCGCCCCCTGTCTGACCCGTACCCGGGCGGCCGTCGTCGCGTCCACGATCCGTTCGACCGCGACGACCAGGGGCCACCAGGCGGCGGCGCGGCGTCCCGTCGGCGGAGGTTCGGTCAGCGCCCGCTGGAACTCGGTGCGGATCGCGGACAGGTCGCGGTACAGGCGGCGCCGCATGCGGGCCCGGGACGCGGGGTCCTTCGTGTCGCCGAAGGCGGCCTCCACGTACGTCGCCGTGTCGGCGACCGCGTCCGCCAGCCGGGCGCCGACGCGCGTGTGCCAGCTCTCCGGCCACAGCAGATAGCCGGCGACGAGCGTGATCCCGCAGCCCATGAGCGAGTCGATCAGGCGGGGGGCCAGCAGCGCCGTGCCCTGGTGGTTCAGGACGTCCGACAGGAGCAGGATCACCGGAGTGATCGCGGCCGTCTGGTAGCCGTATCCACGGGGCGTGAGCGCGGGGATGAGCGGGGCGAGGACCAGCAACGCCGGCACGTCCCACCAGCCCAGCGGGACCGCCGTGAGCACCACGGCCGCCACCAGCAGGCCCGCCACCGTGCCCAGCGCGCGCAGCAGCGCCCGGGAGAAGACCGAGCCGAAGTCCGGCTTCAGCACGAAGGTGACGGTGAGGGCGACCCAGTAGGAGCGCGGGACCGGGACCATGGACACCAGGGCCTGGGCGACCCCGATGCACAGCGCGAGACGCAGTCCGTAGCGCCAGGAGGCGCCGGAGAGGAGGACGTTGCGGGCCGCGCGGAAGGCGCGGACGCGCAGGGAGGCCACGGGGGTCCCCCCTGCTCGAGCGGAGTCGAGAGCTTGGGGGAGGCCGAGGCGGTCGACCATGATGCGTGGGTCGACGTTCTGCGCCGTGACGACCTCGGCGGCGTGGCGCAGCGCGTGGTCGACGGCGCGTCCCGCCTCGCCGAAGGGTGCGGGCAGGTCGAGGGGCAGGGGACCGCGGTGGCCGGTCTCGACGGCGTCGGCGAGGCGGCGTACGGCGGCGGGAACCTCCTCCGGCAGCGGCCTGCCGCAGTGGTGGGCGGCCGGGGCGGCCTCCACGACCGGGGTGATCGCGTTCAACTGGGCGAGCAGGCTCACCAGTTCGGGGCTGCGACCGTGGTGGCGGGCGCGGTGGGCGAGGATGAGGTCGTAGGACTGGTTGAGGGACTGGGTGACGGTGTGCCGGGCCTTGTCGTACGCGTCCGCCCCGCAGGCGGTGAGCAGGTCGGCGACCGCGCGGTAGGTGTCCGCGACGGCCGAACGCTCCGGTACGCCCGAGCGCAGCGGCCAGGAGAGCAGGGCGAGGATGAGGACGAGCAGTCCGCCGCCGCTCATGAGCAGGGGCGTCAGCCACCAGGGTCCGGGCAGCGGAAGTCCCGCGCCGATCACGGAGTTGAGGAGCAGCAGCAGTCCGGAGACGGAGGCGACCGCGCCGATCGAGGAGATCATCCCGGAGACCAGCGCGATCCCGGTGACGGCGGCGACGGCGACCCAGCCGTGCCCGAACACCAGTGCGCCGACGGTGACGCCGGTCGCGCCGAAGAGCTGAGGGAGTGCGATGTTGAGGATGCGCATGTGGTACGCGTCCGCGGTGTCGCCGATGGCGCCGGACAGGGCGCCCATGGAGGCGAGTGCGCCGTAGGCCGGGTATCCGCAGGCGAGTCCGATCGCCAGGGGCAGGGACATCGCGATCGCGGCGCGGGCGACGGCGGGCCGGTTGACGGGTGCCTGCTGTGGTTTGAGGTTCCTGACCAGCCAGTCGGGTGGCGTGAGGCTGATGGGGAACTCGCGGGACATGCCCTCATTATGACTAATGCGTAAGCGTCTCTTTCGGCCTGTCCTTTCTGTTCCCCCCTCGGTGCGCTGGTTGCCCGAATTTTCCAGGTCCTCGTCCTCGAACAGTCATCGAACAGTCTCGAACGCGGGACAGCGGGATATTGGGACTGTCCCGGCGCGCCAGGACCCCCGGCCTCGACGCGCCAGGACCCCCGGCCTCGACGCGCCAGGACCCCCGGCCCCGACGCGCCAGGACCCCTGGCCCCGACGCGCCGGGAATTCGCCCCCGCCGGAGGCCTACCGCATCGCCTCTGTGCGGCCCGCCGTCACCAGGGACCAGATCACGAAGGCGCCCAGGGCGATCGCGATGACCGACCAGACCGGGGCGTACGGCAGGAACATGAAGTACTCGATCATGTACAGGGCCGCGATGCCCACGCCCACCCCGCGGGCCCAGTCCCTGCCCTGGAGGACGGCCCAGCCCGTGATCGCGAGCAGGACGCCGATGACCAGGTGGATCCAACCCCAGCTGGTCAGGTTGAACGCGTACACGTAGGTGCCGACGCTGGCGTAGACGTCGTTCGTGGCGATGCCTGCGATGCCGTTCAGCACGCCCAGGACGCCGCTGACCATCATCAGGACGCCGGCGAACATCGTGCCGCCGACGGCCCATGCCGTGCGTCTCTCGTGCTGGGTGCGTGCGGTGTGCTGGACCATGGGGGGTCGCCTCCTCGGGCCGGCCGTTCGGCCGGCTCACCGGCAGGTTCACCCAGCGGGCGGAGGCGTGCCCGGTGGGGTGGGCCGAACGGGTGAGGGTGCGGTGGTCGGTCAGGCGTCCACCTGCGCCAGGAAATCCGCCAGCGCCTTGTTGAACTCCTCGGGGCGTTCCAGGTTCGGCAGGTGCGCCGCGGCCGTGACGACGTGGAGCGTGGCGTCGGGGAGCCCCGCGTGCAGGGCCTCGGCGTCCGCGACCGGCGTGTACGTGTCGTCCTCACCGACGACGACCAGGGCCGGGACCGTGACGCGGGTGAGCAGGTCGCGGTAGTCGGGGCGCTCCGCCCGGCCGCGCAGGGCCGCCGCTGCGCCCTCGGGGGAGGTCGCCGTCATCATGCGGTGGACGTGCGCCGCCACCTCCACGTCGGCGTACGGCGCGACCATCCGGTGCAGCACCTCGTCCGCGTACCCCCGCATGCCCTCGCGCAGCAGCCGTTCCGCCATGGCGTACCGGCCCGCCCTGCCCTCCTCGGTCTCCGCCGCCGGGAAGGTGTCCGCGAGGACCATCCCGGCGATCCGCTCGGGAAACCGGGCCCAGCACTCCATGACGATCTGGCCGCCCATGGAGAGCCCGGCGAGGACGAAGCGGTCCACGCCCAGGTCGTCGAGGAGCGCCGCGATGTCGTCGGCGAACACCGACAGCGGGGTGACGCCGGGGACGACCGGGGAGGCGCCGTAGCCGCGCAGGTCCGGCGCGATCACTCGGCGCGTGCGCGAGAACTCCGTGAGCTGCGGGGTCCACATCGTGCGGTCGAAGGGGTGTCCGTGGACGAGAACGAGGGGCATACGGCCCTTATCCGGGCCTTTGTCCTCGTATACGAGGGAGAGTGCCATGGACTCGACCCTAGGGGCGCTCAACTTCTCGGTGCAATAAGATCTTTGCACTCGGTGCAATCCGCGGGGGACGGATGGAGGGGGATTACCGATGGAGAGGGATTACCGGCGGATCGCCGACCGGATCGCCGCGGATATCGCCTCCGGGCGGCTGGGCCCGGGCGGGCGGCTGCCGCCGCAGCGGGCGTTCGCGCGACGACACGGCATCGCGGCCTCGACGGCGGGGCGCGTGTACGGCGAACTCGTACGGCGCGGCCTGGTGGTCGGCGAGGTCGGGCGCGGCACCTTCGTGCGGGCCTCGCCGGTGCCGTCGGGGCGCGCGCTCGCCGAACCGGCGACGACGGCGCCCGTCGACCTGGAGCTCAACTACCCATCCGTGCCGGGCCAGTCGGA
>CBFHCJ010000529.1:0-5129 GCA_965654005.1 uncultured Streptomyces sp.
CCGCGGCCTCCACCTTGACAGGGTGGCGAGCACTCCAAACTGCTCCACAGGACCAGGTTTCGCGGCGACCACCCCGGCGGAGCCGGATCGTGCGGTGCGCTGCGAGAAGAGACTGTACAGGAGGGTGAGCCCCGGGTCGAACTCACCCAACGTGAACGCGCCGTTACGGTGCCGCCGCGTCGATCGCCTTCACGATGCGCTTGTCGGAGACCGGGTACGCCGTGCCCAGCGCGTGCGCGAAGTAGCTCACCCGCAGCTCCTCGATCATCCAGCGGATGTCCAGTACCGAGGAGGGGACGGGACGGCCCTGCGGCAGCTGCTCCAGCAGCCACGCGTACTCGTCCCGCATCTCGTGGACCTTCGCCATGCGCGTCGTGTCCCGTTGGACGTTCGTCGGCATCTGCTGCAGACGGCGGTCCGCGGCGACCATGTAGCGCAGCAGGTCGGGCAGCCGTCGTACGCCCGTCTCGGTCACGAAGCCGGGCTTCACGAGGGCGTCCAGCTGCGCCCGTACGTCCGCCAGGTTCGACAGCAGCGCCGGGCTCCGTACGGCCTTCAGACGGCGCTCACAGGCCTGCCACGCGGCCAGCACCTGCTGTACCTGCCCGACCGTACGGACCGTCGTGTCGACGATCTCCGCGCGCACCCTGTCGTACAGCTTGCGGTACGACTCCTCGTCCCACGCCGGACCGCCCAGGTCCCCGATCAGCCGGTCCGCCGCCGCCATCGCGCAGTCGTCGAACAGGGCCTGGATCGAACCGTGCGGATTCGCGGACAGGGCGAGCTTCTGGGCGTTCGTCAGCTTCTCGGACGCGAACTTGGCGGGGTTCACCGGGATGTTGCGGAGAATCAGGCGGCGCGTGCCCTTCCACATCGCCTGCGTCTGCTCTTCCTCCGTGTCGAAGAGACGTACGGAAACCGTGTCGCCGTCGTCGACCAGCGCCGGGTACGCCTTCACGGGCTGGCCGGCCCGCCGGGTCTCGAAGACCCGGGTGAGCGAGCCGATCGTCCAGTCCGTGAGGCCCGTGCGTTCCAGGGACGGCCCGCCCTGCCGCTCGGCCGTGGCCGCCGCGGCCTGCGAGAGGGCCTTGCGCGCCTTCGGCTTCAGGTGGAGCTTCAACGCCTCCAGGTCCTTGTCCTCGGCCAGCTTGCGGCGTCGCTCGTCGACGATCCGGAAGGTGATCTTGAGGTGGTCGGGCACCTTGGACCAGTCGAAGTCGTCCGCCTCGAAGGGGACGCCGACCATACGCTTCAGTTCGCGGGCCATGGTCACGGTCAGCGGTTCCTGATGGGGGTCCCCCCGGTCGAGCGAAGCCGAGACTGGGGGAGGCACCGCCTTGTCCAGGAACGCCTTCGCATAGTTCGGCGCCGGGACGTAGTGGCGGCGGATCGGCTTCGGGAGGGACCGGATCAGCTCGGTGACCACTTCCTCGCGCAAACCCGGGATCTGCCAGTCGAAGCCCTCGTCCGTGACCTGGTTGAGGACCTGCAGCGGGATGTGGACCGTCACACCGTCCGCGTCCGCACCCGGCTCGAACTGGTACGTGACCTTGAACTTGAGGCCGCCCTGGCGCCACGAGTCGGGGTAGTCGTCCTTGGTGACCGCACCCGCCTTCTCGTTGATGAGCATCTCGCGCTCGAAGTCGAGGAAGTCGGGCTGCTCGTGCCGCTTGTGCTTCCACCAGGAGTCGAAGTGCGCGCCCGACACGACGTGTTCGGGCACCCGCTGGTCGTAGAAGTCGAACAGCGTCTCGTCGTCGACCAGGATGTCCCGGCGCCGGGCGCGGTGCTCCAGCTCCTCGACCTCCGTGAGGAGCCGGCGGTTGTCGGCGAAGAACTTGTGGTGCGTGCGCCAGTCGCCCTCGACGAGGGCGTTGCGGATGAACAGTTCGCGGCTCGTCTCGGGGTCGACGCGGCCGTAGTTCACCTTCCGCTGGGCGACGATCGGGACGCCGTACAGAGTGACCTTCTCGTACGCCAGCACGGCCGCCTGGTCCTTCTCCCAGTGCGGTTCGCTGTAGGTCCGCTTGAGGAGGTGCCCGGCCAGCGGCTCGACCCACTCCGGCTCGATCTTCGCGTTGACCCGGGCCCAGAGCCGCGAGGTCTCCACCAGCTCGGCGGACATCACGAAGCGCGGGGGCTTCTTGAACAGGGAGGAGCCCGGGAAGATCGCGAACTTGGCGTTGCGGGCGCCGACGTACTCGTTCCGGCCGCCCTCCTTGCGGGCGCCGGGGCCGGAGTCCTTGGACTCCTTCACGTCCTTCATGCCGATGTGCGAGAGCAGGCCGGCGAGGAGCGAGACGTGGATGCGGTCGGCGTCGGCGTCCTGCTCGTTGAGGTGGATGCCCATCTGCTTGGCGACCGTGCGCAGCTGCGTGTAGATGTCCTGCCATTCGCGGATGCGCAGGAAGTTCAGGTACTCCTGCTTGCACATCCGGCGGAACGACGACGAGCCGCGCTCCTTCTGCTGCTCGCGGATGTAGCGCCACAGGTCGAGGTAGGCGAGGAAGTCGCTGGTCTCGTCCCTGAAGCGGGCGTGCTGCTGGTCGGCCTGGGCCTGCTTGTCGGCGGGGCGCTCGCGCGGGTCCTGAATGGACAGGGCGGCGGCGATGACCATGACCTCGCGGACACAGCCGTTGCGCTCGGCCTCCAGGACCATGCGGGCGAGACGCGGGTCGACCGGCAGCTGGGCGAGCTTGCGGCCGGTGTCGGTGAGGCGCTTGCGTGGATCCTTCTGGGCCGGGTCCAGCGCGCCCAGCTCCTGGAGGAGTTGGACGCCGTCGCGGATGTTGCGGTGGTCCGGCGGGTCGATGAAGGGGAACTTCTCGATGTCCCCGAGACCGGCCGCGGTCATCTGGAGGATGACGGAGGCCAGGTTCGTACGGAGGATCTCGGCGTCCGTGAACTCGGGCCGGGCGGTGAAGTCCTCTTCGCTGTACAGGCGGATGCAGATGCCGTCGGACGTACGGCCGCAACGGCCCTTGCGCTGGTTGGCGCTCGCCTGGGAGACCGGCTCGATCGGCAGGCGCTGGACCTTGGTGCGGTGGCTGTAGCGCGAGATGCGCGCGAAGCCCGGGTCGATGACGTACTTGATGCCGGGGACGGTCAGGGAGGTCTCCGCCACGTTCGTGGCGAGAACGATCCTGCGGCCCGTGTGCGGCTGGAAGACGCGGTGCTGTTCGGCGTGGGAGAGCCGGGCGTAGAGCGGCAGGATCTCGGTGAATCTGTGCTGCTTCTTGGTGAGCGCGTCCGCGGTGTCCCGGATCTCGCGTTCGCCGGAGAGGAAGACCAGGATGTCGCCCTTGCCTTCGCCCATGAGTTCCTCGACGGCGTCCGTGATCGCGGTGATCTGGTCGCGGTCGGCGTCGTCGCCCCCGGAATCGGACACAGCTTCTTCGAGGAGGGGGCGGTAGCGCACCTCGACGGGGTACGTACGGCCGCTGACCTCGACGATCGGCGCGTCGCCGAAATGGCGTGAGAAGCGCTCCGGGTCGATGGTCGCCGAGGTGATGACGACCTTGAGGTCCGGGCGCCTGGGGAGGAGCTGGGCGAGGTAGCCGAGCAGGAAGTCGATGTTGAGGGACCGCTCGTGGGCCTCGTCGATGATGATCGTGTCGTAGGCGCGCAGCTCGCGGTCCGTCTGGATCTCGGCAAGCAGGATGCCGTCCGTCATGAGCTTGATGAAGGTGGCGTCCGGGTTCACCTGGTCGGTGAACCGCACCTTCCAGCCGACGGCCTCGCCGAGCGGCGTGTCGAGCTCTTCGGCGACGCGCTCGGCGACGGTACGGGCGGCGATACGGCGGGGCTGGGTGTGCCCGATCATGCCGCGGACGCCACGGCCCAGCTCCAGGCAGATCTTGGGGATCTGGGTGGTCTTGCCGGAGCCGGTCTCGCCGGCCACGATCACGACCTGGTGGTCGCGTATGGCGTCGGCGATCTCGTCCTTCTTCTGGCTGACCGGAAGCTGTTCGGGGTAGCTGACGGCGGGGACGAGGGCGGTGCGCTCGGCGATCCGGCCCTCGGCCTTGGCGACCTCCGCCTCGATCTCGGCGAGTACGGCGGTCCGGGCCTCGGGGTTGCGGATCTTGCGCGCGCCTTCGAGCCTGCGGCCGAGCCGGTGCGCGTCGCGCAGGGACAGCTCGGTCAGGCGGGGGGCGAGGGTGCCGAGGATGAGGGCGGGATGCGTAGACATACGCGGTCCAGGATCTCACCTTGACGAAACCCGTGGCTAACGATTTGCCTTCGGCGGTTTGGCCGGGTGTCGCGGGCGGTTTGGCCGGGGGTTGGTGTGCGGCGTGGCCGGGTGTCGCGGGCGGCGTGGCCGGGGTCGGGTCGGGGTCGGGGTGTGGGCGGTCGGTGCGTTTGAGTGTCGGTTCTGCGGTGGCTGGCCGTCCTCTGGTGGCTCAGCCGCCCGGCTGCGGGGGAACCGTGGTCGGCTGGTCGCGGGCGGTCCTCTCCTGGGTGATCGACTTCGCCGTGTTGGAGACGGCCTTGATGCCCAGATACGCGGTGGTCATGCTGCTGACCGCGGTGAAGGCTGCGGTGAGTACGCCGACGATCACCGACTTGTCGCCGCCCAGGCGCCACACGCCGAAGATCGCGACGCCCGCTATCGCTAGATTGCTGATGATCACCGCGAGCAGGCCGTAGCGAGCCCGGTTCTTCTCCAGTTCGACGTTCTGCATGGCTCGCGCCTGGTCCCCGTCCATGATTCTCTCGCCCGCATGGCTCCCTCAGGCCTCAGCCAGGCAGAACGTAGCGCCGGGGAGGGGACATGCCAAGGCGGCGTGGCGTGAAGCCGTCAGGCTGTCAGCGGGCCCTCAGCTGGGCTATTCGGATGTCCACCTGGGTGCGGTCGTAGCCACGTCGGGCGATGTCGAAGGCCGGTGGGCCACCGGGATCCGTTCCCTGGGCGAGCAGTGCGAGGTATGCGTCGACCTGCCGGCGGTCATAACCGCGTCGTACCAGGTCGAACCCCTGAAACTCATCCCCCACCGGCACCTCCGGGCCCTCGTGACGACGAAAGCCCCGTCCCGGTGGGGCGAGGCTTTCGACAGCGGTGGCTGGGGCCGGGGTCGAACCGGCGACCTTCCGCTTTTCAGGCGGACGCTCGTACCAACTGAGCTACC
>CBFHCJ010000530.1:0-5126 GCA_965654005.1 uncultured Streptomyces sp.
CCGAGGTGGGCGCGGGCGCGGCCTCGTCGGCTGTGCATCATCGCCTCGACGCGGGGGTTGGTACGGCCGCGGACGGCGGCGAGTGCGGCGGTGGCCATGTGCTCGGCGTCGTGAAGGCGGCCGGTGTTGTAGGCGGAGACGCACCAGAACGACAGGACGTTGGCGCCGAGGGCGTCGTCTTGGGCGACGCGGGCCGCGCGCAGGGCGGTCATGAACGTGTCGTCGGCGCAGTCGCCCCGGGTGTCGAACAGGGCGGCGGCGCGCTGGCGGGCGAGGTCGGCGGCTGCCGCGTACAGGCGTGCGCCGTGCGCGTCGCTGTAAGTGCGGTGGTGAATGATTCCGTTGACCAGGGTCAGGGCGCTGGATGCCTCGGCGAGTACGGAGCCGCCGCCGTCTTCGTCGTCGGTCTCGCGGAGCATCTGGGCGCGGGCCTCGATCTTGGCCACCCCCGCTTCGCCGATGCGCTGGCCGGTGGTGAGCTGCCCGGCGGCGACCGGATCGGCCGTGAGCCAGTTGAGCAGGGCGGCGGTCAGGGTGCCGCCGGAGATCAGAACGAGTTCTCGACGCGTGACGCCCATGGCACCCCTTGCGAGTTCGGTGAGGGACTGGGAGGCGCCGAGAAGCGTCCACGGCCGGGGAGTTGGCCGTTGGGCGGGGTCCTCGGACAGCCACTCAGGCCATGGTCGCTCATCGACCGCGGTAGGCGGAATACCGAGCACATCGGCGATGACGAGTTGGGTGGGGTGGTCCGGTTCGCGGTCGTGTTCCCAGTGACAGACGCCGTCGCGGCCGGTCTGGAGCGGGTGGCCGCGCTCGCGGCTGCGTTCGCGTATGCGGCGGGCCGTCTCCGTCTGGCTCCAGTCGCGTGCCTTCCGGGCCCGGGTCAGGAGGTAGCCGCGGTGGCGGCTGCCGGCCGGGGGACGGCGTGTGTGGGCCATCGCACCTCCGCTGTGTGCATCTCCGAACACGGGCGGTCAGCGCACTGTAACGGCGGCGGCGCGGGGGCGGTAGCCGCCGCGGTGTTGCTCCCTGTTGCTCGTGGTCGCAACGCGGAGCAACAGGGCGGACGCTTCCGGCGGGGCTCCAGGTCCGTCAGCGTGGACAACCGGCCGCCGTGCCCGCCTACCCCGTTGAACTGCCTGTTCGTGGCTTCGGCGTGCCTTGATCTCCTCAACCGCCATGGAAGAGAGGCCCTGTCGTGGAGTTCTTGAAGGTCCACGGAGCCGGGAACGACTTCGTGTTGCTCACCGATCCCGAGCCGTCCCGGGACTGGCGTGCCGAGGCGCCCCGGCTGTGCGCGCGGCGTACCGGCGTCGGTGCTGACGGCCTGGTCCTGAGCACGCTGGTGGACAAGGACCCGGCCCCCGTGCTGGAAGTGATCTGCATCAACGCGGATGGGTCGCTCGCGTCCATGTGCGGCAACGCGCTGCGCTGCGTCGCCTGGGCGGCGGCCGGTGCCCACGGGTTCACGGCCATGAGTCTGATGATGGCCGGTGTCCGTCATGAGGCGACCGTGCAGGACGGGCATGTGTGGGTCACCGCGGAGGCCGGGGAGGTGGCGCCGGGGCGGGTGGAAACCCGCTGGCAGGATGCGCGTTGGCGCTTCGACGCCGTGCACACCGGCACCGAACACGTGGTCGCCCTGGTGGACGACGTGGACGCCGTGGACGTCGAAGGGCTCGGCCTCCTGGTGCGCAATCACCCGGAACTCGCTCCGGTCGGGACGAACGTGAACTTCGTCAACCCGGTGGACCCCCACGCGGTGCGCATCCGCACCTATGAGCGCGGGGTGGAGGCCGAAACGCTGTCGTGCGGCTCCGGGGCCGTGGCCGCCGCGGTGATCGCCGCCCATCACGGGGTGGTCACCCCGGGGCCGGTGACCGTGCACAACCGGGCCGGAACGCCGCTGACCGTTTCCCACAACCCGGAGCGGCCCGGGTCCTACTGGGTCGGCGGCCCCGTCGTCCAGTCCTTCCGCGGAGAGCTGGAGCTGCTGTGACCACCACGTTCATCGACGCCGGCGACCGGGAAGCGGTGGACCGGGAGATCAGCGGCCTGCGCGAGTGGAGCCCCCTCGGTCTGGATGTGGCCGTGGCGTACGGGGGGCTGTCGGCCGAGGATCGGCTGTACCTGGCCAAGAGCCCCGTGGATCAGTTGTCCGTGACCGCGCTGCGCGAGGCCCTGACCGCTCTGGGCGCCGAAGTACGGGTGCTCGACCCGACGGCACCCGGGTTCGTGGCGCACCTGGCCGGGCCCCGGGTCGATGTGGTGCTGCCGAACCTGCATGGCCCGTTCGGGGAGGACGGCCGGTTACAAGGGCTCCTCGACTACCTCCGTGTGCCGTACTGCGGCAGCGGCGTGCCGGCGTGCGCGCTGGCCGCCGACAAGATCCTGTGCAAGGAGTACATGCGCGGGCTGGGGGTGCCCACCCCGGAATGGCGGGAGTGGGCGGGGACGGATCAGGTCCTCGACTGGCACGGCCCGGTCATGGTCAAACCGCCGCTCGGCGGTTCCAGCGTCGGCATGAGCCTGGTGGACGACCCGGACGACTTCGCCCGCGCCCTCGCGGAGGCTGCGGAGACCGACCCGTCCCCGGCCCCCCGGGTCCTGGTGGAAGAGGTCATCACCGGCACGCCCGTGACGGTCGGTCTGCTGGAGCTGCCCGGCGGGGTGCTCGTCTTCCCGCCGCTGGCAACCGAGGTCGGCGCCGGGCAGTGGTACGACGCGGAGACCAAGCTCGACGCGGCCGGGGAAGGCATGGTGTCGGTGTCCGCGGCCGACCTGCCCGCGAAGACGGTCACGGCGCTGACCGCCCACGCGCGCACGCTGTGGGAACGGCTGGGCTGCCGGGGCATGGCCCGGGTCGATTTCATGGTCGCCGGCGACGGGCACGCCTTCGGGCTGGAGGTCAACCCGACCCCGGGCATGTCGGTGGGCTCGAACTTCGCCGCCGGGGCCGAGCTGTGCGGGATCAGCCACGCCGACACCGTGCGGGCCGTCCTGCATGAGGCCATGACCCGGCACACATACGATGTGCCTCTCAGCCCCGATCCGCTGCTCATCGCCGGGTGAGCGAGCGCGAGGAGTCTGCCCGCATGCCGTGTCTGCACCCCGTGCCGATGTGCCGTCAGCTCATCACCGAACACGAGTGGGAGCGCGAGGGTGGCGCCGAACTCGGCGACAGAATCGAGTGGTCGAACCGGGCCTGCGGCATGGCCGATCTGCGGATGATCCTCCTCGCCTACGGCAAGCCGGCGCCGACCGTCACGGAACTGCTGAAGCTCGGCGTCGCTCACGGGGCGCTCACCGAACGGGGCTGGCTGCATGCCGGTCTCGCCGAGATCGCCGAACAGCTCGGCGTCCCGGGCCGCGCGGAACCCGTGCCGGTCGGCGAACTCCTCGACCGGCTGACGGCCGCGCCGCTGATCGTCTCCGTCACGGAGAAGTTCCCCGACGACGGGCGCCGCGGCGGTCACCTCGTCATCGCCCACGGCTACACCGACCCCGGCTCCGGTCCGGGCGGTCCGGACGTCTTCATTCGCGACCCCTCCCGGTGGGGCCAGGACCACGACCGCGTACCCCTGTCCCGCCTGGCCGCGTCCTACACCGGACGGGCCGTCACCTTCCCCGCCCTGCAACCGTGATCCACCCCGCTGTACGGCCGGGCCCTGTCGCCCGGCCGTACGGCACCCCTTGCCCGCTCCCGTGCTCTGCACCTCGTCACCCTTGGAGATCCGTTGATTCCCCTGACCTTGCAGGAGATCGCCGACGCGACCGGCGGCCGTCTCGCCGACGCGCACCCGGACACGGTCGTGTCGGGGCCGCTGAGCTTCGACAGCCGCGCCGTACACCCGGGCGGCCTGTTCGCCTGCCTGCCCGGCACCCGCACCGACGGCCACGCCTTCGCCGCCGGGGCCGTCGCGGACGGCGCCGTTGCCGTCCTGGCCTCCTCGCCGGTCACGGTGCCCGCCGTCATGGTCCCCGACGTGACCGCCGCACTCGGCGACATCGCCCGCGCGGTCGCCGACCGGTACACCGGCCTCGTCCTGGCGCTCACCGGCTCGGCCGGGAAGACCAGCACGAAAGACCTGCTGCTGCACGTTCTCCAGCTCGACGGGCCCACCGTCGCGAACGTCAAGTCGTTCAACAACGAGATCGGGTTCCCCTCGACCGTGCTGCGCACCGAGGAGAGCACGCGGTACCTGGTCCTGGAGATGGGCGCCCGCGGGAAGGGGCACATCACCTACCTGACCGGCATCGCGCGGCCCCGCGTCAGTGCGGTGCTGAACGTGGGCACCGCCCACCTGGGCGAGTTCGGCAGCCGCGAGGGCATCGCCGAGGCCAAAGCCGAGATCGTCGCCGCGCTCCCGCCGGCCGCCGAGGGCGGCGTCGCGGTCCTCAACGGTGACGATCCGCTGGTGCGGGCCATGGCCGACAAGACATCCGCCGAAGTGCTGTTCTTCGGCACCGGGCCGGACTGCGACGTACGCGCCGAGGACATCACCCTGAACGGCGCCGGTCGGCTCTCCTTCACCCTGCACGCCCGAGGGAAGTCCGCGGCGGTGAGCCCCGACGTGTTCGGCGGCCACCACATCACCAACGCCCTGGCCGCCGCCGCGCTCGCCCTGGCCGCCGGGGTGCCCTTCGAGACGGTGGCCCGGGGGCTGGACGGGGCCCGGATCGTCTCCGGCGCCCGGATGGAGGTCACCGACCGGCCCGACGGGGTGACCGTCGTCAACGACGCGTTCAACGCCTCCCCGGAGGCGACGCGGGCCGCCCTGGACAGCCTCGCCCACCTCGCCGGAGACCGGCCCGTGGTCGCGGTCCTGGGCGAGATGATGGAACTCGGCGACCAGGCCGAGGAGATCCACCGCGAAGTGGGCGCGCTCGCCGCGGCCCGCGGCGTCGGCCGTCTGATCACCGTGGGCGGCCCGAACACCGCCGCCATGGCCACCGCCGCCCGCGAAGCCGGCGTGAGCACCGTGGAACACGTCACCGGCCGGGACGACGTCCTCCCGCTCCTCGACGGCCCCCTGCCCGCCAAGGCGGTGATCCTGGTCAAGGGTGCGCACTCCCTCGCCCTGGACGAGATCGCCGCCGCCCTCGCCACCGCCGGGGAGTGACGC
>CBFHCJ010000531.1:0-5114 GCA_965654005.1 uncultured Streptomyces sp.
CCCCTCGTGACCCTCGTCACCAGGGGGAAGCTCCAGCCCTCCCGAGCCCACCCACGCACCGCCTTCCGCTCCCCCGAGCCTCCCCAGGGGCCAGGCCCCAGCCAACGATCAAGGAAGGGTACTCCGGGAGCGCGGCGCGACGCAGCCGGATGGACAGGGTCGTTTCTCAACTACCTTCTGGCACATATCCGTTCTGGTCGGCCAGTGCGGGCGGAGTGAGCGGATTCATAGCCGTGACGTCGCGCGGGGCGATAGAGAAGCCCTGCCAGTGGACCGGCATGGGCTGCTGGTCCTCGTCGCGCGCCATGTGGTGGAAGCCGATGTTCACCCACTCCACCGGGTGAGTGGAGGTCTGCCCGTTGACCCACGTGTCGACGGTCTTACCGGCTTCCCCTGCCGCGGTTGCCGAGGTTGTCGCCGGGGCTGCCGGGCTCGGTTTCGGCCCAGGAGTCCGACGGCACAGGGGCGGGCTCTCCGCCCGGGAGGCCGCCGACGGGCGGGGACAGGGACGGACGGCGGCGAAACCCGGCGTCGTCGACGGCATGCCGTGGCCGCATCGTGGTGTCCTGGGCCGCGTATGCACTGGTCGGCGGGTAGAGGGATGTAAGTCATAGGAGGTTCCTTCTCTTTCGGGGAGACTCGGCATCAAGGCGCCCCCCGGGGCCCGGCAGAACTGGGAAGGTCGTGTCCATGCAGGTCTGGCCTGGAGAGGCGTATCCGCTCGGTGCCACGTACGACGGCGCCGGGACCAACTTCGCGGTCTTCTCGGAGGCCGCCGACCGGATCGAGCTGTGTCTGCTGCACGACGACGGCTCGGAGACTGCGGTGGAGCTGCGGGAGGCCGACGCGTTCGTACGGCACGCTTATCTGCCGGGGGTGATGCCGGGGCAGCGGTACGGATTCCGTGTGCACGGCCCGTACGCTCCCGGGCGCGGACCGCGCTGCAACTCCGCGAAGCTGCTGCTCGACCCGTACGCGCGTGCCATCAGCGGCTCGGTGAAATGGGGCGAGGAGGTGTACGGCTACCCGTTCGGGTCCCCGGACAAGCGCAACGACCTGGACTCGGCGCCGCACACCATGACGTCCGTGGTGATCAACCCGTACTTCGACTGGGGCGACGACCGCCGGCCGCGCACCGAGTATCACCGGACGGTGATCTACGAGGCTCATGTGAAGGGCCTGACGATGTGCCACCCGGCGCTGCCCGACGAGTTGCGGGGCACCTATGCGGCGCTCGCCCACCCGGCGATCATCGAGCACCTGACCGAGCTCGGAGTCACCGCCCTGGAGCTGATGCCCGTACACCAGTTCATCCACGACCACCGTCTGGTGGACATGGGCCTGAGCAACTACTGGGGCTACAACACGATCGGCTTCTTCGCCCCGCACAACGCGTACGCCTCCTGGGGCGACCGCGGCCAGCAGGTCCTGGAGTTCAAATCTGCCGTCCGGGCGCTGCACGATGCCGGCATCGAGGTCATCCTGGATGTCGTCTACAACCACACCGCCGAGGGCAACCACCTGGGCCCGACGCTCTCCTTCAGGGGCCTCGACAACGCCTCGTACTACCGGTTGGCGGACGACCCTCGGTACTACATGGACACCACCGGGACCGGCAACTCCCTGCTGATGCGTTCCCCGCACGTCCTGCAGATGATCATGGACTCGCTGCGCTACTGGGTCACCGAGATGCACGTGGACGGCTTCCGCTTCGACCTGGCGGCGACCCTGGCGCGGCAGTTCCACGAGGTGGACCGGCTGTCGTCGTTCTTCGACCTCGTCCAGCAGGACCCCGTGGTCTCCCAGGTGAAGCTGATCGCCGAACCGTGGGACGTGGGTGAGGGCGGCTACCAGGTGGGCAACTTCCCGCCGATGTGGACCGAGTGGAACGGCAAGTACCGGGACACCGTACGGGACCTGTGGCGCGGCGAGCCGCGCGCACTCGCGGAGTTCGCGTCCCGGCTGACAGGGTCGTCCGACCTGTACCAGGACGACGGCCGGCGGCCCTTGGCGTCCATCAACTTCGTGACCTGCCACGACGGCTTCACACTGCACGACCTCGTCTCGTACAACGACAAGCACAACGAAGCCAACGGCGAGGACAACCGGGACGGGGAGAGCCACAACCGGTCCTGGAACTGCGGCGTGGAGGGCGAGACCGACGACCCGGCGGTGCTGGAGCTGCGGGCGCGGCAGATGCGGAACTTCGTCGCCACGCTGATGCTCTCCCAGGGTGTGCCGATGCTCAGCCACGGCGACGAGTTCGCGCGCACCCAGCAGGGCAACAACAACGCGTACTGCCAGGACGGCGAGCTGTCCTGGGTGCGGTGGCCCGAGGGCGGCAGCGATCTGCTGGAGTTCACCCGCGCGATGGTGTGGCTGCGCCGCGACCACCCGGTCTTCCGCCGCCGCCGCTTCTTCCACGGCCGTCCGGTGCAGGGCACGCACGACGAGCTGTCCGACATCGCGTGGTTCACCCCGAAGGGCGTGGAGATGACCCAGCGGGACTGGACGTCGGCGCAGGCGAGCGCGTTGACGGTGTTCCTGAACGGCAACGCGATCTCCGAGCCCGGCCCGCGCGGGGAGAGGATCGACGACGACTCGTTCCTGCTGATGTTCAACGCCTCGCCCAAGCCGCTGGAGTTCGTGGTCCCGGTCGACCACGGGCGCCAGTGGCAGGTGGTCGTCGACACGGCCCTCCCGGAGGGGGTGACGCCGGGCACCGGTGCGAAGATCGAGGCGGGGAAACGGCTGACGCTGGTGGACCGGAGTCTCACGGTGCTGCAGTGGCCGACCTAGGGGCTTTCCCAGGCGGTCCGTGACCGCACCGGGCGGCGCGTCTGTGACACGAAAGGCGGCAGGACGGGTACGTAGGTTCCCATGACACCTGTGCGTCCAGAACCGGCGGTGCCCACGGCCACGTACCGGCTGCAGCTGCAGCCGGAGTTCCCGTTCGCCGCGGCGCAGGCGGCCGTGCCGTACCTGGCCGCGCTCGGCGTCTCGCACCTGCATCTGTCGCCCGTCCTGGAGGCCCTCCCGGGGTCGGCGCACGGCTACGACGTCGTCGACCACGCGCGCGTGCGGGACGAACTCGGCGGCGAGACGGGGCTGCGTTCCCTGGCGCGGACCGCGCGGGAGCACGGTCTCGGCCTGGTCGTGGACATCGTGCCCAACCACATGGCCGCCTCCCCGCGCCACAACCGTGCCCTGTGGGAGGTGCTGCGCGAGGGCCCGGCGTCGCCGTACGCACGCTGGTTCGACATCGACTGGGACGCGCAGGGCGGACAGGTGCTGCTGCCGGTGCTGGGGCACAGGCTCGGCGAGGAGATCGGGCACCTCGAGGTCGACGGGGACGTGCTGCGCTACCACGACCATGTGTTCCCGCTGCGCGAGGGCACCGAGACGCTGCCACTGCCGCGGCTGCTCGACGCCCAGTGGTATCGCCCCGTGTGGTGGCGGCTTGCCCGTACCGAGCTGAACTACCGGCGGTTCTTCAGCATCTCCGAGCTCATCGGGGTGCGCGTGGAGGACCCGGAGGTCTTCACGGCGACGCACGCCACGCTCCTGCGGCTGCTGGAGGAGGGTGTGGTGGACGGGCTGCGGGTGGACCACCCGGACGGCCTGGCCGACCCGGACGCGTATCTGCGCCGCCTGCACGAGGCCACCGGCGGCCGCTGGACGGTCGTCGAGAAGATCCTCGCGGACGGTGAGCACCTGCCCTCCGCCTGGCCGGTCGCGGGCACCACCGGGTACGACGCGCTGCGCCACGTCGACGGGCTGTTCACGGACCCGGCGGGCGCCGTGGAGCTGCTCGGCCACTACCGGCGGTTCGCGGCCCCGCAGGAGGACCGGGGCGGCCACTGGGCGCCGACCGTGCGGCGCGCCGCGTACGAGGTGGTCACGCACGAGCTGGCCACCGAGGTGGACCGGCTCACGCGCGAGGCGAGCCGCCTGTGCGCCGCGTCCGCGGACCCGGCCCTGCGCGACCACGCGCCCTGGGCGCTGCGCACCGCGCTGCGGGAACTCCTGGTCCGTCTGGAGGTGTACCGGCCGTACGCCTCCGAGGACGCCGCCGCGGTGGTCACCGAGGAGGCCGCGGTCGAAGCCCGTGCCGCCTTCACGGTGCCCGAGGAGGCCCATGCGGTGGATGTCGTACGGGACCTGGCGTTGGGGCGGGCCGGGGACGGGCCCGGGCACGACGGGTTCCGGGCCCGGTTCGCGCAGACCGCGTCGGCGCTGCGCGCCAAGTCCGTGGAGGACACGGCGTACTACCGCTATGTGCCGCTGCTGTCGGCGAACGAGGTGGGCGGCGAGCCCGGTGCCCCGGCCGTCTCCCCGGGCGACTTCCACGCGTACTGCGCGCGCGTGCAGCGCGATCGGCCCGCCACCGGGACCGTGCTGTCGACGCACGACACCAAGCGGAGCGCGGACGTGCGGGCGGCGATCTCGGTGCTCACGCAGTGCCCGGAGCGCTGGGCCGAGGTGCTGGCCGAGGTGACCCGCGCGAGCGTCGGCGTGCCCGACCCGCATCTGGTGTGGACCGCCTGGCAGACGCTCTTCGGACTGGGGCAGCCGGCTGAGGAGCGCCTTCGGGGTGCCTTGCTCAAGCACGTCCGGGAGGCGGGGCTGCACACCTCGTGGACCGAGCAGGACCCCGCCTACGAGGAGGTGGTGACGAGGTTCGTCGCGGGTGGGCCGTGCGGGGCGCCGGCGCGGCTCGTGACGCACTTCCGGGACGCGTTGGCGCCGCACATCCGGGTCATTGTCCTGGGGGCCGCCCTGGTCCAGCTGACGATGCCGGGCGTGCCGGACGTCTACCAGGGCACGGAGGGCGAGTACCGGGCGCTGGTCGACCCGGACAACCGACGGCCCTTCGCGCCGCAGGATGCGGCCTCGGAGAAGGCGGACCTCACCCGGGCCGCGCTGCGGCTGCGCCGGCGGCGCCCGGAGGTCTTCGGCGAGTCGGCGACGTACGCGCCGCTGGCGGCCGAGGGCCCGAGCGCCGCGCACTGTGTGGCCTTCGTGCGCTCCGGGGAGGTGCTCACGGCGGTCACCCGGCTGTCGCTGCGGCTGGCGGAGGCGGGCGGCTGGCGAGAGACGACCCTCGTGCTGCC
>CBFHCJ010000532.1:0-5097 GCA_965654005.1 uncultured Streptomyces sp.
GCCGGGCAGCTCATCGGGCGTCACACCGGGTCCGGCGCTGGTTTCCGGGCGGGGCGGCTTGCCGGGCACCGGGGCGGGTTCGATCCCGGGCTCCGAGCCGGGCGGCTCGACGGGCACCATGCCGCCCGTTCCCGGCAGGGCGTGGAGCGGCCCCACCACAACGAACTCCGGTCTCACCAACACGCCGACCCCCACGGCAATCGCCGGCCTCAGCGGCACGCCGAACTCCACATCGGGCCCCGCGCCCGAGCCGACGCCAGACCCCGCGCCGGCCCCCGCCGCCGACCGCTTGCCAGGCCCCGAGTCGAGGCACGTCGTCGAGCTTGTGGCCGGTGTCGCCGACTCCGTACGCCGCACCGCGACCTTCCTCGAAGAGCGCCGCGAGAACTCCGCGGACGCGGTGGACCTCTTCCTCTCCGCCGAACAGGCGCTGCTGCTCGGCCACCCGCTGCACCCCACGGCCAAGAGCCGCGAGGGTCTCTCCGATGCCGAGGCCCGGCTCTACTCGCCCGAGCTGCGCGGCTCCTTCCCACTGCACTGGCTGGCGGTCGCCCCCTCGGTGCTCGCGGCCGACTCGGCGTGGACGGAACGCGGCCGACCCCTGCCCGCCGGCCAACTGACCGAAAGGCTCGTCGGCCCCGGCCTCCCGCTGCCCGACGGCTTCACCGCGCTGCCGCTGCACCCTTGGCAGGCGCGTGACATCCGGCATCGCCCCGAGGCCGCCGCCCTGCTGGACGCCGGACTGCTACGGGACCTCGGTCCGCACGGTGAACCCTGGCACCCCACCTCCTCCGTCCGCACCGTCCACCGCTCGGGCGCCCCCGCGATGCTGAAGCTGTCGCTGGGCCTGCGCATCACCAATTCCCGCCGTGAGAACCTCCGCAAGGAACTCCACCGAGGCGTCGAGGTGCACCGCCTGCTGCGCAACGGTCTCGGCAAGCAGTGGCGGTCCGTGCACCCAGGGTTCGACATCGTCCGCGACCCGGCCTGGCTCGCCGTCGACGACGCCCACGGCACACCCGTGTCCGGGCTGGATGTGGTGATCCGCCACAACCCGTTCGCCCCGACGGTCGACGTCTCCTGCGTCGCCGGACTCGTCTCGCCCAGGCCCCGCTCCCTGCCCGCCGGGCAGGAGCACCCCGCCCCGCGCTCCCGTCTCGCCGAGATCGTCAACCGTCTTGCCGGGCGCACCGGCCGCCCGCGTGGCGCCGTCGCCGCCGAGTGGTTTCTGCGCTATCTCGAACACATCGTGCGTCCCGTGCTCTGGCTGGACGGCAAGGCCGGCATCGCCCTGGAGGCCCATCAGCAGAACACCGTGCTCGTGCTGGACCCCGAGGGCTGGCCCGCGGGCGGCCGCTACCGTGACAACCAGGGCTACTACTTCCGTGAGTCCCGGCGCGCCGAACTCGAGGCCCGACTGCCCGGCATCGGCGAGCACAGCGACACGTTCGTCTCCGACGAGGTCACTGACGAACGCTTCGCGTACTACCTCGGCATCAACAACGTGCTCGGACTCATCGGCGCTTTCGGCTCCCAACGCCTCGCCGACGAACGCCTGTTGCTCGCCGCGTTCCGTCGCTTCCTCGCCGGCGCAGCCACCGGCCCCGACCGGCCGCGCACGTCCCTGCCCGCCCGCCTGCTCGATTCACCCGTCCTGCGCTGCAAGGCCAACTTGCTGACCCGGTTGCACGGCCTCGACGAACTCGTCGGCCCGGTCGACACCCAGTCCGTCTACGTCACCATCACCAACCCCCTTCACTCCTGAGGAACATGACCCATCCCGTCTCCTGAGAGGAGCGTCGCCGTGCCTCCCACCGATGCGAGCACCGACGCCGGCACCGCGTCCGCCCCCGCAGGGCCCGCCACGAACCCGGGCTCCGGATCCGCTGCCCGATCCGGCTCCGGCCCGGACCGCGGCTTGGACGGCGGCCCGGACTACGAGGAAACCTTGGACCTACGGCTGCCCGACGCCTTCATGGCGCTCCGCCCGGAGGCAGAGACGGGCCGAGGCGGAGCGGCGGCCCTCCCGGAGGACGACGACCTCCTCGACCACGTCGCCGACTGGGGCGCCACACATACCCCCGCGGGCGTCTTCCACCTCGTCCCCGTGCACCTCGGCCGCGATCTTCCGCTCGTCGTCCGCTGGATGAACGACCCCGCCGTGGCCGTCTTCTGGGACCTGTCGGGACACCCGTCGGTGACCGAGCGCCACCTGCGCGCCCAACTCGCGGGTGACGGACGCTGCGTCCCCTGCATCGGCATGCTGGACGGCACCCCTATGAGTTACTGGGAGATCTACCGCGCGGACCTCGACCCCCTGGCCCGCCACTACCCCGCCCGTCCCCACGACACCGGAATCCACCTCCTCATCGGCGGTGTCGTAGACCGCGGGCGCGGCCTCGGTTCCACGCTGCTGCGCGCCGTCGCCGACCTCGTCCTCTACAGGCGTCCCTCCTGTGCACGTGTCGTCGCCGAACCCGACCTTCGCAACACCCCCTCCATCGCCGCCTTTCTGAGCGCCGGCTTCCGGTTCTCCGCCGAGGTCGACCTGCCCGGCAAGCGGGCTGCCCTCATGGTCCGAGACCGGTCCCTGAGCCATCTGCTACAGCATCATCACTCTTCGTAACGACACTCGCTGAGCATTGGTTCCCGGTCGAGGGGCCCCGTGTCAAATCCACCAGTCACCCACCGGAAACACCCACCGGAAACAGCCACAGGGAGACCACCCACGGGAAACCACCCACGGGAAACCGCCCGCGGGGAAACCGCCCGCACCCCCCGCACCACCCGTGAGCGCACCGTGCGCCGCGGTCTTGATCCGCCCGTTGTCATTGACGGGCCTTAGGGTGGACGCGCTATGACGAAGCCCTCACTCCCCGAACTCCTGCACGCAGCCGTCACAGCCGTCGGCGGCACGGAGCGCCCCGGCCAGGTGACCATGGCCCAAGCCGTCGCGGAGGCGATCGACGACGGCTCCCATCTGCTGGTCCAGGCCGGTACCGGCACCGGAAAGTCGCTGGGCTATCTGGTGCCCGCGCTCGCGCACGGGGAGCCCGTCGTCGTGGCGACCGCCACCCTGGCGCTGCAGCGTCAGCTCGTCGAGCGCGACCTGCCGCGCACGGTCGAGGCGCTCCACCCGCTGCTGCGCCGCCGCCCGGAGTTCGCGATGCTCAAGGGCCGATCGAACTATCTGTGCCTGCACCGCCTGCACGAGGGCGTGCCGCAGGACGAGGAGGACGGCCTCTTCGACCAGTTCGAGGCGGCCGCGCCCACCAGCAAGCTGGGCCAGGACCTGCTGCGGCTGCGTGACTGGTCCCAGGAGACGGAGAGCGGCGACCGCGACGACCTCACGCCGGGCGTCTCGGACCGCGCCTGGGCCCAGGTCTCGGTGTCGTCCCGGGAGTGCCTGGGTGCCTCGAAGTGCGCGTACGGCGCCGAGTGTTTCGCCGAGATGGCCCGCGAGCGCGCCAAGCTCGCCGAGGTCGTCGTCACCAACCACGCGCTGCTCGCGATCGACGCCATCGAGGGCGCGCCTGTCCTCCCGCAGCATGAGGTGCTGATCGTCGACGAGGCCCACGAGCTGGTCTCCCGGGTGACGGGCGTCGCCACCGGCGAGCTCACTCCCGGCCAGGTCAACCGCGCGGTGCGCCGCGCCGCCAAGCTCGTCGACGAGAAGGCCGCCGACCAGCTCCAGACGGCCGCCGAGGGCTTCGAACGGCTGATGGAGCTGGCCCTGCCCGGCCGTCTGGAGGAGATCCCCGAGGACCTCGGCTACGCCCTCATGGCGTTGCGAGACGCCGCTCGTGCGGTGATCTCGGCGCTCGGCACCACTCGCGACAAGTCGGTCCAGGACGAGGACGCCGTCCGCAAGCAGGCGCTGGCCTCCGTGGAGACCGTGCACGACGTGGCGGAGCGGATCACCAACGGCTCCGAGTACGACGTCGTCTGGTACGAGCGCCACGACCGCTTCGGCGCGTCCCTGCGCGTCGCCCCGATGAACGTCTCGGGGCTGCTGAGGGAGAAGCTCTTCTCGGACCGCTCGGTGGTCCTGACGTCCGCCACGCTGAAGCTGGGCGGCGACTTCAACGGCGTCGGGGCGTCCCTGGGCCTCGCCCCCGAGGGCACGGAGGGAGACGGCCTCCCCCAGTGGAAGGGCGTCGACGTCGGCTCGCCCTTCGACTATCCGAAGCAGGGCATCCTCTACGTCGCGAAGCATCTGTCGCGCCCCGCGCGCGACGGGGACCGCGCGGACATGCTGGACGAGCTGACAGAGCTGATCCAGGCGGCCGGCGGCCGCACACTGGGCCTGTTCTCGTCGATGCGGGCCGCCCAGCTCGCCGCCGAGGAGCTGCGCACCCGCATCCCCGAGTTCCCGATCCTCCTCCAGGGCGAGGAGACGCTGGGCGAGCTGATCAAGAACTTCGCGGCCGATCCGGAGACGTGCCTGTTCGGCACGCTCTCGCTCTGGCAGGGCGTCGACGTCCCCGGCCCCAGCTGCCAACTGGTCGTGATGGACAAGATCCCCTTCCCACGCCCCGACGACCCGCTGATGAGCGCCCGCCAGAAGGACGTCGAGGACCGCGGGGGCAACGGCTTCATGGCCGTCGCCGCGACCCACGCCGCGTTGCTGATGGCTCAGGGCGCCGGCCGACTCGTACGGGCGTCGGGTGACCGCGGCGTGGTCGCCGTACTGGACCAGCGGCTCGCCACGGCTCGATACGGCAGCTATGTGAAGGCGTCACTGCCCGACTTCTGGTACACGACGGACCGTAACCAGGTGCGGAAGTCGCTGGCCGCGATCGACGCGGCGGCGAAGGCGCAGGGGGCGTAATCCGGCGGCCCTGATCGAGGGCGTAATCCAGCGCGTGCCCTGGGAGCGCAGTTCGAGCGCGGTTTGAATGTCGAGCGCGGTTTGAATGCGGTCTTGAACGTGGTTTGAATGCGCCAGTACGTCGTCCCGCCGTCGGCGCGCGGGACAGCGTACTCGCCGAAACCCCGAGCGGCCTCGGAGCGGATATTCCGCGCGGCCCCGGACTGCATGGGGCCCCGGACTGCATGGGGCCCCGGACTGCATGGGGCCCCGGACTGCATGGGGCC
>CBFHCJ010000533.1:0-5088 GCA_965654005.1 uncultured Streptomyces sp.
GGCGTCGAGTATCTGGCCTACGCCTATTTGAACCCGCCGACGCTCAGCAGTACGTCGTGGATTGAGCTGCGTTACTACGACGCTGCGGGCAACCAGATCGCCGCACAGCGCAGCACGTTGGCGCCGCCGGGCACGGGCATGTACCGGCAGCGGGCGTCGATGGTGGCCCCGGCGAACGCGGCCACCTGCTCGGTCGCGGCAGGCCTGGACAGCGCGTCGGCCGCGCAGGTGCTGCGACTGGAGACGGTCGTCGTCACGGTGGCGCCGCAGGCAATAGCAGGCAGTGTGGTGCCGTATGCGGACTCGTCGATCGAGCAGGGCATCGCAGGCTGGACGGTGAGCGCGGGCGTGGCGACACTGGCCCGCACGACTCCGTGGGGCTTCAGCGCGTTCGACGCCGCCTACTCGCTGGCAGTGTCGACGGCGACTGCGACGGCCTCGACGGTGCAGTCGGCCAGGTTCCCGGTGAGCGTGGGTGAGAACTGGCGGGCTCAGGCCCTGGTTCACCCGGCGGCGGGCACCTGGTCGACGGTTCAGACCCGGGTCCGCTGGTTCGACGCCTCCAACGTCGACTTGGGGGCGTCCACTGGCACGGTGTATTCGCTGCCGGGCTCGTCGTGGTATGCGCTGCCGTCGGATGCCGTGGCCCCGGCGAACGCCACGCAGGCCGCGGTCGAGTTGGTGGCGACCGCCACAGCGCCGACGAGTGTCCTGCACGTCGACTACGTGGCTCTGTGGCAGGTTTTGCCGCAGACCGCCGTTGAGGGTTTCAGCGGTGACGGCTACGCGCTGCTGACGTTGCGGGAGTTGCCGGTCGACGGCTACATGGTGAGCGTGTACCGGGTTGGCCCGGATGGTGCCCGTACTTTGGTTCGCGGCTCGTCGGGGTTGATCGACCGGCAGGTCATCGCGTCGGATCTGATGCTGGTTGAGGATCATGAGGCGCCGTTCGGGGTGCCGGTCTACTACAAGATCGAAATCTATGATCCGGACGGCGATCTGGCATCGACGCGGTCATCGCCGACGGTGACGCTGACGATCGCAGACATCAACACCACCTGGCTGAAAGACCCGGGCAATCCGCAGCGCAACATGATGGTGACGGTAGAGGCGGCGCCAGACTGGTCCCGTCCGATCGAACAGTCCGCGTTCGTAGTGCGCGGACGCCGCAACAAGGTTGTGCTCAGCGGCAGACGGCAAGGCCTCGAAGGGGATCTGGTCATCCGAACCAGGTCCGACGACGAACGCGCTGGCCTTCACCTGCTCCTCGACTCGGGCAACACCCTGCTGTGGCAGACCACCCCGGGTATGGGCGTCGCCGACATGTACGTGTCCGTCGCCCAGATCACCGAGGCCCGCGTCGCGAAGCTGGCGCAGGACCAGTGGCGGGCCTGGACACTGCCGATGACTGAGGCGGACATGCCCGTCACCACCGGCGTCAACGGGGCTGCGGGCAGGACGTGGCAGGACGTGGTCACAGAGTTCGCGACCTGCGCTGACCTGCTGCCCGTGTACGCCACCTGCGAGGACCTGCTGCTGGACCGCCGAACGGGGTGACCATGTATCCCGTCTCCGACCGGTTCCTGGCCCGGCTCGCCGAGTCCCACCGGGTGGCCACACAGGTGCAGCTGTTCCTGACGGACGGCCGCGTCGTGGACATCCCGCACACAGGCGGGTCGGTGACGGTGGACCGCGACCAAGCGGTCCGCCGCACCTGCTCTGTCACCGTCGACGACCCCACCCTGATCCCGCGCACACCAGCCGACGAACTCGCCACCTACGGGGCCCAGCTGCGGATCGCCCGCGGCGTCGAATACGGCGACGGCACCACAGAGCTGGTGCCACTCGGCGTGTTCCGCCTTGACGATGTCGACGGCGACGTCAGCGAAGGCCCGGTCACCCTGCAAGGCAAAGACCGGTCCGTGTTCATCGCCGACGACAAATTCACCGAACCGTACACAGCGTCCGGAACCGTTGTCGGCGCCGTCACCGCACTCATCCAACGCAGCATCCCGACCGCCGCCATCCTCAGCAGCATCGTCGACATCCCCATCGGCAGCCGGGTCTTTGATGTCGAAGCCGACCCGTGGGAAGCCTGCCAGGAAATCGCCGCGGCAGCAGGCGCCGACGTGTACGCCAACGCGGACGGCGAGTTCGCCATCGCCACCCTGCCCGACATGGCCACCGCCACCCCGGTGTGGGCGGTCGAAGCCGCAGAGGGCGGCGTGTACATCAAAGCCAACCGCGGCATGTCCACCACCAGCGTCCACAACGGGGTCCTCGCGCGCGGCGAGAACACCTCCGAGAACGCGCCCCCCGTCTCATATCTGGCCGTCGATGACGACCCGACCAGCCCCACCTACTGGGACGGCCCGTTCGGCCGCAGGCCCGCCTTCCATAGCTCCAGCACCTTGACCACGGAGGCGGCGTGCGCGCAGGCGGCCACGCTCAAACTCGCGCAGACCAAGGCGCCGAACGCGACCGGCGACATTTCCGCCCTGCCGAACGCCGCACTCGAACCGGGCGACGTCATCCGCGTCACCCACGAGGACGGATCCCGTGAACTCCATCAGGTTGCCGCGCTCACTGTGCCGCTCTCCGAAGCAGGCGACATGCCGATCAGCACGATCTCGGCGAAGGAGGACGCGTGAACGCCCCGGACAAGCCGGCGCTCGCCGTCAACCGCGACCTGGTCTACGCGCTGAAGCAGCAGGCGACACGGGCAGGCGCGGCGACACCAGCGGTGCGAGGCTCCGACTGGCGTACTGCCGTGGTCACCGCCGTCGGCAGCAACGGAACCGTCACGGCTGACGGCATCCCTGGCATCCGCTGCCTGGAGTCCTATGTGGGCCCGGCCGTCGACGATCTGATCGTCATCGACCAGAACAGCAGCGGGAACTGGGTGACTCCGGGCCGCACCGCATCCACGACGGCGCCTGCAGGCCTGTGGGTTGCGGTGCCACTCCTGACGGGTTTCACCACCCCACACAGCATTTTCGGACCGGCCCAGTACCGGATCCTCACGGTGGCGGGCACCAGGCGGGTGGAGTTGCGCGGCAGCGTGACCTGCACCAGCGCCGTCACCACCCAGACGAGCTTTTCATCCGCTCTGCCGACCGCGGCACGCCCGCCCTACGCCCGGTCGATGCCGTGCCGCAGGCAGGTGTCCTCCGACAGCAAGGGCGTCACCGCAGTCGAAGTCTCGACCGGCGGGGTGCTGCAAATCCACGGCCTGGCCTCACCCAACTCGACGACCTGGTTCGCGTTGGACGGCTGCTACTACGACATCTAGGAGGGCTGATGCCGTCTCCTGACGGATGGGGCCAGGACATCCAGCTGTGGCAGATGACGGACGCCCCCGACATTCCGGCTGCGATCAAGGCTGTTGCTGACGGTGTCATCCCGCGCAGCGTCCTGCGGTTCGCGTCGGCGTCGGAGCGTGGCGCCACCCTGGTCGGCACCTACAGCCCGGTCGAGGGCATGATGGCGTGGCTTCAGGACCAGAACCTGCTCACCTTGTACGACGGCACGGCGTGGACTGTGGTGGCCGCGGGCTCGCAGGCGTGGACGTCACCTGCTCTCGCCACCGGCTACACCAATAACGGCAACAGCAATGGCACCGTGCGCTGGCGGAAGGTGAACCTTTTCGGGGAGGACGCCATCATGTGGGCCGGCGGCCTCAACGTCACCTACAGCGGCGGCGGTTCCAACCCGGCGAACGACGGCATGTTTCTGTCGGCGGCGATGCCTTCGGGGGCGCGGCCGTCGTCCCGCCGCACGGTGACGGCAGCCTGTTCGGGTGTGAACTCCGACCAACTCAGCATGAAGATCGACTTCAATACGGACGGCAACATCCAGATCGTCGCATCAGGCGGGGCCGAACCGCCCTGGATCAGCCTCAACAACGTGATGTACACGCTCTGATCTGAGGAGTCTGCCGCCGATGACGCTGACGCTCGATACTCTGCCCGTGCCCGCGTTCGGTGCGCACCGCGGTGGCCGGCATGTCGCCCCGGAGGAGACGATGGCCGCGTTCCGGGCGGCAGTCGCTGCGGGGGTCGACTACCTCGACATGGACGCGCGGCTGCTGGGTGACGGCACGGTGGTCATCCACCACGACTCCACCGTGGACCGGATGACGTCATCGACGGGACGCCTGGCACAGATGACGGCCCCCGGGTACAAGCGGCTCCGCACCCGCCCGGACGTCCTGGCGGGCACGGTGTGGCCCGGGCTGGAACTCCCCACCGCCGCTGAAGTCCTCGACGAGTTCGGCGGCCGGATCGTCATGACGATCGAGGCGAAGGACACGGCGGTCATCCCGCCGCTCGCCGCGATGATCCACGCCCGCGGGCTGGCCGGCTCGGTCCTCATCAATACCAACGACCCGGCCGTCGTCGCCGACATCCGCGCGCAGGGTGTCCTTGCGCACCTGTGGCGGGACTCCAGCCAGTGCACGCCCGCCGACATCGCCGCCGTCACCGCCTGCGCCCCCGACGTCCTCGAAGTCGACTACGCCCTCACGGACGCGCACATCGCCGCCTACCGGGCCGCACTGCCGCCCACATCCCGGCTGTGGGCGCACTGCACGCCCGTGCATGCCGACCGGGACCGGCTGATCGGCCTCGGCATCACGGGCATCGTCGGCGACGACCCCGTCCACATGTCCGGCCGCGCTTGCGGACTCACCCAGGACCCGTTCGTACAGCAGACGTGGTGGCACGGCGCCTACCCCGGATCCGGCTCCGACCGCGGATCCTTCGAGCCGCCCAACGCGTGGGGGTACGCCACCGCATCCGCATCCTGGCGCGGTGTACACCAGCAGATCCGCGTCCCCGACGCACTCACCGCCGCCTCGTACACGATCTCCCTCGACGTGAAACTGACCGCCGCACAGACCGACACACGGTGGCTCGCCCTCTACCTCATGCCCGACGACCGTCTGTTCTGCGACGGCCGCCCCGACCCGGGCCGCAACGGCTGGGGCATCCTCATGCGGCAGCGCGGCGACCTCGACATCTACAAGTACGTCAACGGGCAGAGCGCCAAAGTCGGCGAAGGCGGCCAGACCACAGACTTCACCCTGGG
>CBFHCJ010000534.1:0-5074 GCA_965654005.1 uncultured Streptomyces sp.
TGCCCGTCCCGCTTCACGGAGTGACCGGCCACGTCGATGACGAGGTCGCCGATGGCGAGCTGCTCGGGCGCCGGCTCTTCGGACCTCCGCAGCCGGGCCCGTATGCGGGCCACGAGCTCCTTCGGCTTGAACGGCTTCACGATGTAGTCATCCGCGCCCGACTCCAGGCCGACCACCACGTCCACCGTGTCGCTCTTCGCCGTCAGCATCACGATCGGCACGCCGGACTCCGCCCTGATCAGGCGGCACACCTCGATGCCGTCCCGGCCGGGCAGCATCAAGTCGAGCAGCACCAGGTCGGGCTTGGTCTCGCGGAAAGCAGCCAGCGCCTTGTCACCGTCGGCTACGAAAGACGGCTCAAAACCTTCACCACGCAGCACGATACCGAGCATCTCGGCCAGTGCGGTGTCGTCGTCGACGACAAGGACTCGTCCCTTCATGGACCACATCATCCCATTAACTAAATCGTTACCTGCCGTGACCTGTCACACAGCGCAGCGAGTGCTTCGGCGGTCACGGGCGACACGGCACCCTCCTCGGTCACGATCGCCGTGACCAGTTCGGGCGGCGTCACGTCGAACGCCGGGTTGTACGCCTGGGTCCCCAGGGGTGCCACCGGTATCCCGCCTCCCGCTTCCGCTCCCGCCACCGCCACCCGAGGTGCAGTGACCTCCGTGACCTCGTGCCCGGCCCGCTGCTCGACCTCTATGGACGCACCATCGGGTGTGTCCGGATCCACCGTCGTCACCGGCGCCACCACGATGAACGGCACGTGGTGGTACCTGGCCAGCACCGCGAGCGGATAACTACCCACCTTGTTCGCCACCGAGCCGTCGGCCGCGATCCGGTCCGCCCCGATCAGTACCGCATCCACCTCCCGGGCCGCGAGAAGCGAACCCGCCGCATTGTCCGTGAGCAAGGTGTACGCCATCCCGTTGCGGGCCGCCTCGTACGCCGTCAAACGAGCACCCTGCAGCAAAGGCCGCGTCTCGTCCACCCAGAGCTTGCGCAGCCGCCCCGCCCGGTGCGCCGCCAGCGCCACCGCGAACGCCGTGCCCTCGCCCCCGGACACCAGCGCCCCCGTGTTGCAGTGCGTGAGCACCCGGTGTCCGCCGCCCGGCAGGAGTTCGTCCAGCAGCGCGAGACCGTGACGCGCCATCCGCGCGCTGGCCTCGGCGTCCTCCCGGTGCAGCGCCCGCGCCGCGGCGAGCGCGGCCCCGGCGGCCTGCCGCTGATCGCCACCACCGGCGAGCGAGGCCCGGTACGCGGCCCGGGCCCTGCGCACGCCACCGGCGAGGTTCACCGCGGTGGGCCGGGCGCCCGCCAGCGCGGCGGCGGCCTCGTCCACGTCGAAACCACGCGCGGCGGCGAGCGCGACGCCGTACGCCCCGGCGATCCCGAGCAGCGGTGCTCCGCGCACGGCGAGGGTTCGGATCGCGTCCACCAAGGCGGGCGCGTCCGTGCAGATGAGCTCGACCTCCTCGGCCGGCAGCCTTCTCTGGTCGAGAAGGACGAGTACCGGGCCTTCGGGCGGCTCGTCCCAGCGGATCGCAGGTATCTCCATCGACTGCTTGTGCTCGCCGAATTGCGCGTACTGATCAGCCATGTGGTCAGTCTGCCCCGTATCCGGTCGACAATTGAAGGCATGCAGCCCGCACCACCCCCGGTCCCTTGACGGGCGCAGCGTGACACGATGGCTGCCAACTCGCCGCCGCGACCGCGGACGGGCACCATGAAGGAGCGACGATGAAAGACACTCCGGGCTGGGCCTCGCCCGGATCTGCCCCCTCCGACGGGCAGCAGCCGGACACCTCCGGCGCGCAGCCCTCGGAGCAGCCCTCGGACCAGGGCGGCAACAAGCAGCCGCAGCCGCCGACAAAGTGGTCCCAGGAGCAGCCTCCGCCCGGGCAGTGGACCGCTCCCCAACCGCACGGCCCGGGCCAGGCCCCGCCATCGCCTCCGCCCGGCCCGGGCTGGGGCGGCCGTCCGCCCGCCGGCCCCGGCGCCTACGGAGCCCCCGCCGGCGCATACGGCGGCTACAGCGGCTGGGGACGCAACTGGGGTCCACCGCCCGCCGCCAAGCCCGGCGTGATCCCGCTGCGGCCGCTCGGCGTCGGGGAGATCCTCGACGGCGCGGTCTCCACCATGCGCACCCACTGGCGCACGGTCCTCGGCATCTCGCTGGTCCTCTCGGTCTTCATGGAGACCTTCGCCATCCTGCTCCAGAGGCTCTTCCTGAACGACAGCGCCACCACGGGCGCCCTCAACGACCCCAGCGCCTCCTTCCGGGAGGTGAGCCGCGTCCTGAGCGACGCGCTCCTGAGTTCCGCTCTCCTCCTCCTCGTGGCCCTGCTCGGCATCTTCGTCGCGACGGCCCTGCTCGCGCCCGTCACCAGCCGGGCGGTCCTCGGTAAGTCGGTGACCACCGCGGACATGTGGCGCGACGTGCGGCCACAGCTGGCCAAGCTGTCCGCTCTCGTGTTCCTGCTGCTGCTCATGGGCGTCGCGATCCTCGCCGCGGGCACACTGCCCGGCGTCCTCATCGCGGTGGCCGGCGCGACCGCCGCAGGCGTCTCGTTGTCCGTCCTGGGCGGCCTGGGCGGCCTTGTCGTCGCCGTGTGGATCATGATCCGCTTCTCGCTCGCCCTGCCCGCGCTGATGCTGGAGAAGCAGACCATCCGCAAGTCGTTGAGCCGCTCCGCGAAGCTGGTGCGCGGCTCGTGGTGGCGGGTCTTCGGCATTCAGCTGCTGTCGCTGGTCATCACGAACATCGTGGCGTCGATCGTCGTGATCCCCTTCTTCTTCCTTGCCGGAGCGCTCAGCGGCGACGGCATCAGCAGCCTCGTCAACGGCAGTACCGAAGGCCTCGGCTGGACGTTCCTCATCGTCAGCGGGGTCGGGGCGGTCATCGGGCGCATGCTGACCTTGCCGATCACCGCCGGCGTGACCCTGCTGCTCTACATCGACCAGCGCATCCGCCGCGAGGCCCTCGACCTCGACCTGGCCCGTGCCGCCGGCGTCCAGGGCTACGGCTCCAACGCCATCCCCGGGAGCTGATGCGGTGAGCCTGACGGGGGGAGTGCTGAAAGTCGTGCCGGTGCTGTGGCGCTCGGACGGCGAACCACCGGTGACGATCTCGCGCGACCCCGCGCGGGAGGCGGCCCGGCGTGAACTGTCCAAGCGGATGTACCACGAGAACGACCCCGGATTGCTGCAGCGCGCCCTCAACGCCTTCTGGGACTGGGTCGAAGGGCTCTTCGGATCCGCCTCGACCGTTACGCCCGGCGGCGCGGTGGGCCTCCTCGTCATCATCCTGGCGGTCCTGGCGCTCGTCGGAGCCCTGTGGTGGCGCCTCGGCACCCCGCGCCGCATGCCCGCCTCGTCCGCGACGCTCTTCGACGACCGCCCCCGCAGCGCCGCCGAACACCGCGCGGCCGCCGAGGCACACACCGCCCAGGGCCACTGGAACCAGGCCGTCCAGGAACGCATGCGCGCCGTCGTCCGCTCCCTGGAGGAACGCGCCCTCCTCGACGTACGCCCGGGCCGCACCGCCGACGAGGCCGCCTCCGAGGCCGGACGTACGCTGCCCGGCCACGCGGACCGACTGCGCGCCGCCGCACGGGACTTCGACGACGTCACATACGGTGGCCGGGCCGCGGACGAGGGGACGTACCGCCGGCTCGCCGCCCTCGACGACGACCTGGAGCGCACCAAGCCCCAGCTCTCCGACAGCGCCGGCAGTGCGGACCACAACGCCCGCCAGGGAGCCGCCGGATGACCACCGAGGCCACGATTCCGTCCACTTCTGCCTCGCCCACCGCACGCCAGGTGTGGAGCCGTGCGCGCGGCATTCTGCTCGGCGTCGTGCTCCTCCTGGTCGGCGCCGTCGCGATCGCCGTCATCCGCTCCAACACCCATCACGGCAGCCTCGACCCGCGCTCCGCCGACCCCTACGGCAGCCGGGCCGTCGCCGCGATCCTCGCGGAGCACGGTGTGTCCACGCGTGTGGTCACCACCCTCGACGAGGCGCGCACCGCCGTGGGCCCCGACACCACACTTCTGATCGCCATGCCCGATCTGATGACGGAACGTCAACAGGAGTTGCTGCACCAGGCGACGCAGAACTCCGGCGGCCGGACGATCCTGATCGCCCCCGAGACATCCGTCGGCACCCTCGCCCCCGGACTGTCGGCTGCCGACACCGGCTTCGGCTCGACGCCGGACCCCGAGTGCGAACTCCCCGCCGCCCGGCGAGCGGGCACCGCCGACACGGGCGGGATCCGCTACGCGACAGGCAGCTCCCACGCCGACACCTGCTATCCCAGCGACGGCCTGCCCACACTGGTGCGCCTCCCGGCACCCTCCGGTCATGGCGACACCGTCGTGATCGGCGCGCCCGACATCCTCTACAACGACAGCCTCGACAAGCAGGGCAACGCCTCGCTCGCCCTTCAACTGCTCGGTTCCCGATCCCACTTGGTCTGGTACCTCCCCTCGCTCTCCGATACCTCAGCCACCGACTCGGGGAAAAAGAGCTTCCTCGACCTGCTCCCCTCGGGCTGGCTGTGGGGCACACTGCAGCTCTTCATCGCCGCAGCCCTGGCCGCCCTGTGGAGGGCACGTCGACTGGGCCCCCTCGTACCCGAAAAACTTCCCGTCGCGATCCGCGCCTCCGAAACCGTGGAAGGCCGCGCCCGCCTCTACCGCAAGGCGAGCGCCCGCGACCGCGCGGCCGACGCTCTGCGTTCCACCACCCGCACCCGCCTGGCCCCTCTCGTAGGCGTCCCCGTCGCTCAGGCGCACACGCCCGAGGCCCTGCTCCCCGCACTGTCCGCCCACCTCGGCGGCGACGGACAGTCCCTGCGCACCCTCCTCTTCGGCCCGCCGCCCGGCGACGACGCGGCCACGATCGCCCTCGCCGACCAACTCGACGCCCTCGAAAGAGAGGTACGCCGTCCATGATGGACCCGACCACTGACAACGCCGGGTACACCGGGGATCCGGACACCGCCCGGGCCTCCCTGGAGGCCCTGCGCGCCGAGATCGCCAAAGCCGTGGTCGGCCAGGACCCCGC
>CBFHCJ010000535.1:0-5059 GCA_965654005.1 uncultured Streptomyces sp.
GGCGCGTGCGCGAGCGGCAACAGGAGATCGGTAGCGGCAGGTTGGCCCGTCGCGCCGTCGGCGGTGCAGTCGCCTTGCAGCCACAGGGTGAGCATGTACAGCTCGGGCACGGACAACAGCCGGGCCTGGTAGGGCTGTTTCATGTTCTCCGCCTGGCGCAGGGCGCGCTCGGTGGCGGCGATGTAGGGACCCTCGAAGAAATGCGAGAACGCCCAGCCGTCGGGGGTCAGCATGGTCTCGGCGGCGGCCACGGCGCGGTCCGAGCAGCGGATGACGAAGCGCCACCCGGCGAGGCGCGTGGCCGACGCGCCCGCCGGGGTGATCCGGTCCAGTACGTGGACGGGCAA
Source organism: uncultured Streptomyces sp. (assembly GCA_965654005.1). Classification (GTDB taxonomy): domain Bacteria; phylum Actinomycetota; class Actinomycetes; order Streptomycetales; family Streptomycetaceae; genus Streptomyces. The sequence goes on from CBFHCJ010000535.1 coordinate 348, forward strand.
CGGGAGTTCGGGGGTGGCGGGTCCCTGGGCGGTGCGCAGGGAGGGGGTTCGGGCCTCGCGCACTGCGGTGGGGGAACCGAGTGCGGTGAGGACGGAGCGGAGAGCGGGCGCGGGAGCGGGAGGGAGATGCAGCGGCATGATGGGTCGCCTCTCATTCGACAGGCACGGTGGCGAGGGAGTGGGGCGGGGCGGGCGGACGGCGCTGTCAGCTCTCGGGGTCAGAGGGGCGGGGGACTGTGCCCGGACGAATGGCGGCGCTTCGACGACAGGGCTCAGGACCGCGGGTGCCAACTCTCTGCCTCGTGGGCGAAGTTTATACGACACGGTTTCAGACGGTGTTTCGTCTAGTCGTCCCGCGTATGGCGAACAAGGGACTATTCGGTCGGCGATAAGCGGGATTCGTCCCGGTATCGCGTGGGCGCAACGGCGGCGACCTCGGAATACTTGTTCATAGCGGTCGGCCGATTCTCGTCGGCGTTTTTCACGACCTCGTTGCGTGTTGAAACTGCATACTGCTACATGCCCCGTGAATGTGCCGGGAGGAAGCTGCCACCAGGGTAGCGGGCGGCGACGGCGCGCGGGGCGTTATCGATCGCCCTGTCTGGGCATCATCACCGGTGACCCGGGACAGCAGCGGCCGGATCGTCGGTCCGCCCATCCGAGGAGGGACGCTTCGATGGGGGAGAAGGTCGTGGCAGGGCCGTTCGACCCGTCCGATCGCCAGCGCTACCGAAGCAAGCTCAAGCAGTGTCTGGCGGGGCTGGCGCGGCTGCTGGACGAGAAGCGGTTCGATCGCCCCAAGAACCTCATGGGCCTGGAGATCGAATTGAATCTCGTCGGCCATGACGGCACGCCGAGAATGTTGAATGCGCAGGTTCTCGAAAGGATTGCCAGCCGAGACTTCCAAACAGAACTCGCCATGTTCAATCTGGAAGTCAACATAGCTCCCCACTGGCTGGATGGCCGGGTTTTCGACCGGCTCGCCGAGGAGCTGCGCATCGCACTGGCATATGCCGACCGGAAAGCGAACGAGGTCGATGCCGCAATCCTGATGATCGGCATTCTGCCGACGCTCGACCGTGACGATCTGGTCTCCTCCAACCTCTCCGCCGTCGACCGCTACACCCTGCTCAACGACCAGATCGTGGCCGCGCGCGGCGAGGACTTCGCGCTTGACATCGACGGAGTGGAGCGGCTCGAGTGCACATCGCGCTCGATCGCACCAGAGGCCGCCTGCACCTCCATCCAGTTGCACCTCCAGGTCACGCCGACGCGCTTCGCCGATGTGTGGAACGCGGCGCAGGCGGTTGCCGCGGCACAGGTCGCCATCGGCGCCAACTCGCCGTTCCTGTTCGGTCGCGAGCTGTGGCGTGAGTCCCGGCCGCCGCTGTTCCAGCAGTCCACCGACACCCGACCGCCCGAGCTGCAGGCGCAGGGCGTACGGCCGCGCACCTGGTTCGGGGAGCGCTGGATCACGTCGGCGTACGAGCTGTTCGAGGAGAACCTGCGTTATTTCCCGGCACTGCTGCCGATCTGCGACGACGAGGACCCGCTGCGTGTCCTCGACGAGGGCGGCACACCAAAGCTCGCCGAGCTCGTCCTGCACAACGGCACGGTCTACCGCTGGAACCGGCCGGTGTACGGCATCGCGGACGGCGTCCCGCATCTGCGGGTGGAGAACCGGGTGCTGCCCGCCGGACCCACGGTCACCGATGTGATCGCCAACGCGGCCTTCTACTACGGTGTCGTCCGCGCGCTCGCCGAGGAGGCGCGGCCGGTGTGGACGCGGCTGTCGTTCGAGGCTGCCGCGGAAAACTTCGACACGGCGTGCAAGTACGGTATCGACGCGCGCCTGCGGTGGCCGCGGCGCGGACGCTACGGCGGAATCGCCGAGGTGGACGCCGCGGACCTCGTATGCGACGAACTGCTGCCGCTCGCCGAGGCGGGGCTCGCCGCATGGGGGGTGGAGCCCGCCGACCGGGACTTCTACCTCGGAGTGATCGAGGAGCGGTGCCGGCTGCGGGTGAACGGCGCCAGCTGGCAGGCGGCCACCTTCCACCGGGCTCTGGACCAGGGACTCGACCGGGATGCCGCGCTGGCCGCGACGACACGGCGGTACTGCGAACTGATGCACGCGGGCGACCCGGTGCACACCTGGCCCGTTGGGTTACCGGAACCCGTGCCGCTTGGCTGAGCGACCCGACGCGACCCACGCCTGCACGCCTGCACGCCTGCACGCCTGCACGATTGCTTCGAGGAGCACTTTCCCATGCCCCGGCGACGGCGACGGTGAGTACGAGTACGAGTACGAGGATGAGGACCGCCGCCGGGGCCACAGTGCGCCGGTGTGCATGGCAACGGGGGTCGAGGGCACCGTCCCGGAATCGTCGGGCAAGCTGTTACCTCCCCGCCTGTTCCCCCACGGCCTGTCGCGCACGATCTTCGTAACTTCTTTCGAGACCCTGGCCGGGCGAAGATGAGGATGAGGTGGGATTGCTCAACTGGAGGCGGCAGTGCAGGTGGAGGCAGGGTCGGTGGCCGATTCTTTTCCGACGGAGCGACCGACGCGACGGATCCTCCGGGACGAGACGCTGCTCGTTCTGGGGCTTTCGCTCGGTGCGAGCGGGGTTTCCGCGCTGATCAGCTTTGTCGGGTCGGTCACCAAACCGGGCGGTCTGAAGGAGCAGGCGGCCACACTCAACGCATCGGCCGCACCCGGCCGTCCCTGGCTTGATCTTGCCTGGCAGCTCTTCGGGATCACCACGGCGCTGGTGCCGGTCGCGCTCGTCGCGCACTTTCTGCTGCGGGAGGGCGGGTCCCTGCGCACGCTCGGCTTCGACCGGACACGGCCCTGGCCGGACCTCGGGCGCGGTGCGGCGATCGCCGCGGTGATCGGCTCCACGGGCATCGCGTTCTACCTCGCCGCCCGAGCCTTCGGCGCCAACCTCACGGTGGTGCCGGAAGCGCTGCCCGACGTGTGGTGGAAGTACCCCGTGCTGGTTCTGTCGGCGGTGCAGAACGCCGTCCTCGAAGAGGTCATCGTCGTCGGCTATCTGCTGCGCAGGCTCGGCCGGTTGGGCTGGACCCCCGGCACGGCCCTGGTGGCCAGCGCGGTGCTCCGCGGCTCGTACCACCTGTACCAGGGCATCGGCGGTTTCCTCGGGAACCTGGTCATGGGCGTCGTGTTCGTCTGCCTGTACCGGCGCTGGGGGCGCGTCGGCCCACTGGTGGTCGCCCACTCGCTGCTCGACATCGGGGCGTTCGTGGGGTACGCGCTGCTGGCGGGGAAGGTGGGGTGGCTGCCGACGGCGTAAGGCCTGGACGGGGGCGTACGAAGTTGTCTGTCGTACGCCCCCTGTCGTGCCGTTACGGCTCTTGCCGCGTGCCACCGCGCTGCCACCGCGCTCGTCGTACCGTCAGGCCAGCAGGTCGCCCTCGATGACGGTGACCGCGCGTCCGGTGAGCAAGGTGCGGTCGCCGCGGAGTTCCGTGTGGACGCGGCCGGAACGCGGGGAGGCCTGTAGCCCGGTGAGGTCGGGGCGGCCCAGGCGCTCGGACCAGTAAGGGGCCAGGGCGGTGTGGGCACTGCCGGTGACCGGGTCCTCGTCGATGCCGACGTTCGGGAAGAAGCAGCGCGAGACGTAGTCGTACCCGCGGGACGGGTCCTCGGCGCGGGCGGTGGCGATGATGCCGCGCGCCGAGTGCCGTCCGAGCGCCTTGTGGTCGGGGGTGAGGCCGAGGACCGTCTTCTCGTCGGCGAGTTCGAGGATCAGGTCGCCGACGTCCGGGCCGGTGTCGAAGGCGGTGAGCGGCTCGGCACCGAGGGCTTCGGCCGCGCCGTCCGGAACCGGGACACGGGTGAGCGGCGCGGTGGGGAAGTCCAGTGTGATGGAGACGTCCTCGTGCGGCGTGGCGGTCAGGACGCCGCTGCGGGTGGCGAACCGGACGGGGCCCTCATGGGCACCGGTGGTGTGCAGCACGTGGGCGGTGGCCAGGGTGGCGTGGCCGCACATGGCCACCTCGGTGACGGGCGTGAACCAGCGCAGCGCCCAGTCGGCCTCGCCGCCCTCGGGCAGGCGGTGGGCGAACGCGGTCTCGGCGTGGTTGACCTCGCGGGCCACGTTCTGGAGCCAGTCGCCGTCCGGGAAGGCGTCGAGGAGGAGGACCCCTGCCGGGTTGCCGGCGAAGGGGCGGTCGGTGAAGGCGTCGACGATACGAATCCGCATGGGCCGACGCTAGACGGAGGCGGACTGCACGGGCCAAGGCCAATTCGGGGTGGCTGGACCGATGGCGGGGCGTGGGGGTACGGCGGGGCATGAGCGGCGGGTGTTGCGCCGCCCTGTACACCGACGCCGCGGAGACCGTGGCCGCGGCGGTACGGCCCCTGGGCCCCGCAGGTCCCGTGCCTGCACATGGGCCGCGGGGCGAGCACAACCTCGCAGAAGCCGGGGCCTTGTCATGCGAAGGATGCCGATATATCGTTGACGCATCGCGATAGAACGACGATGGAATGGAGTGATGGTGATGCGTTCCCGTGGGCAGGACTTCGGATTCGAGCGACACGGACACCACGGCGGCGCCGGCCACCGTGGTCGGGACGGCTTCGACGGCCGGCGTGGAGCCTTCGGGCCCTTCGGGCCGGGCGGTCCCGGTGGACCGCGCGGCCCGGGTGGACCCGGCTTCGGTGCACCGGGCTTCTTCCCACCCGGTTT
>CBFHCJ010000536.1:0-5043 GCA_965654005.1 uncultured Streptomyces sp.
ACAACCCCCGATGCCCCGGCCGTGACCAGCTGGCTCGTCGTCGTCGCCCAACGGCCGGAGGCCGCCGCATGACCCCGGCCGCCCCGGCTCCCGGCGGCGGGGCCCGCCTCTGTGACCACGCAAGCGTCGGGGTACTGATCTCCTCCCCGAGCGGCCTGCTGGTGTTCGAGCGGGCGATTCCTCCGGCCGGAATCGCCCCGGTCGCCGGCCACGTCGACGAGCATGGCGGCCCCGAGCAGGCCGCCCGCGACGAAGTCACCGAAGAGGTCGGTCTTACCGTCACCCACCTGCACCTGCTGCTGGACCAGTGGCGGCCCAACCACTGCCACCGCACGCCCAGCGGTCCGGTCGGCCACCACTGGTGGATCTTCCAGGCCGAGGTTTCCGGGTCGCTGTGCCCCTCGCCCCGGGAGGTCCTCGCCCCTCGGTGGATCCACCCTGCCCAGCTGCAGCAGCACGCGCTGCGGACCGCCGCGCACGCCAACGGATGCCTGGACCGTGAGGAGTTCGAGCGCGAACCCGGCCTGGAGCCGGTGTGGTGCCGCTTCCTGCACGACCTTGAGCTCGTCACCCTGCCCTCGGCCGACCTCGACCGGATCGAGGCCGTCCTGTGAACGGCGGCCAGGGGCCTGCCTCAGCGGGAGCCGACCGCCCGGCCGGCTGCCAGACGGCGAGCGTGCGCACGGATCCGCTCGCGGTCTTCGGGGAAGACGCTGTCCCAGCCTGTGTCCAGACGGAACCATGCCGCCGGCTGGTTCTGCTCCCCGGCGAGCGGAACGTCGCGTCCGACGATCGCGGCGTAGGACAGGCCCAGCGTCGGAGTCCAGTCGGCCCGGTAGGAACGCACCGCCACGGCCGCGGGCTCGGGCAGCAACTCGGTGCGCAGGCCGGTCTCCTCCAGCAGCTCTCGTGCCGCTGCCGCACGCGGCGCCTCGCCCGGCTCCACCTTGCCGCCTGGCGGCACCCATCCGCGCACGCGGTGCTTGACCAGCAGGACGTGCTCGAAAGCAGGGTCGGTGACCCACACCTCGGCCGCCAGCGGCTCCATGGGATGCCGGCGGGCTTCCTCCAGCCAGGCCCGTGCACCGTCGAACTCCCATGCGGCGAGGCGGGCATCCGCAACAGCCTCGTCCAAGATCACCTGACCGACTTCATCATGACTCACCCGCCCCACCCTAGGCCGACAAACCGGCCGGACGTCGCAGCGACGAGCAGGCAGCCATCCGGGGATGTCCGGCCGACCCGGTGGCCCCTTCGGGCTGCAGGGCGATCACCCGTGGCACCCGCTTCACACGAAGGAGACCAGCGTGCCCGATGAGCAGCCCTCGGACCGGGGAGCCTGGGTCGTCCTCGGCGGCGTCCACCTCCTCAACCGCACCGCGCCACGGCGACCAGACGAGCCGATCGTGCTCGTACGGGTGCCACCGCAGGAGGTATGCCGGCCGGCCACCACCGTGATCGTCCGCTGGAACGCGCTGGGGCCCTGCCCGGTCGAAGCGCTGGAGCCCGGCGGCACCCGGCTCGGGGCGGCCAGGATCGACGGCGGCGAACTGTTCCCCGACGCCATCGCCGGCCCCGCCCTGCGCGGCCTGGTCGGCACCGAGGCCGCCCACGGCCTGGTGCCGCTGTGCTACCTAGCCGAACACCCCGGCGGCGGCTACCACGCGTACGCGCAGATCCGCTTCCACCCCGAGGACGCCTGCTTCGTCCGCACCACCCGGGACCCAGTAGGCCACGGCCCGGTCGAGGAACTGCGCTGGTTCGACCCCGTGCTGACGGCGCACGCAGAGTCGAGCACGGCGCTCAACAATCATCTGCGGTACTTCCGCAAGCACTTCTCCGGCACCGAGCTGGAGTTCAAGTACACCCTCGACCCGGCACCGGACATCTGGTCCGCGTCCATGGAACTGCTCAAGGCACTGCGCGACGGCAAGCTGGAAGGCTGCCGTCCGGAGTACCGGGAAGAGTTCCAGATCCACCACACCGAGAACCATCTGTTCGACGTCACCGGCCCCCAGCCCGAGATCGGCTACGCCTCCTTCATCCCCACCGTCACCGCCGGGCACGTGCTCAAGCGAAAGTGGTTCACCGAGGACTCATTCGCCCGCCGCGAGGAACTCACCCCTGGCCTCGACATCACCCCCGACCGCTTCGAGACGTTCCTGCGCGAAGACCTGAACCTCCAGGTCCGGGCCATGCCGCCCTTCCAGCGCGTCCGCTACGACATCCAGTGCGAGTCGCTGCGCACCGGACACGTCTACGGCATCTTCCTCGATCGCTGCGCCCTCCTGGCGGCCCCCGACGTGGTGCTCTCCCAGTGCGAGCTGGAGTGCCTCCGCTCACGCAGCATCCTCGACCACGACCAGGACGAGATCCTCATCGAGATGAAGCGGATCGACAGCTGGCTCTGCGAGTACCTCGCCAGTCACGGTTGGGCCGCCGAGCACACCTTCTACTCCAAGCGCAGCTTTCTTCGCGACGCCATCGCCCTCCGCCCGGACCTCGCCACGCGATGACTGACCAAGCACCCCCCGGCAATCCCCCGCAGGAGGTACCGCAACCCACATGAGTGATCGAACACTGCATCACAACCCGCCCCACCCGACTGTGACTTCGCGGGATAGATGTCTTGTCCCTCGTCATCTTGTCGCTGTCCCGGGTGAAGTTGTTCAGTTCGCTGTTCGTCCCGGGGCATGTTGCCGCTCGCCGCGTACACCAGGGTGGCCATCCCGGGGCGTCTTGTCGCTCGCCGTGGTTTGTCCCGCCTGATTTTCGCTCTCGGGGGCGGTTTGCTCGCTGATCCGTTGCTGGCTGACGGGCTGTGTGGCTCTCTCGTGATCAGGGCTTGTGTCGTTCGCTCTGTGGAGGGGGGCCGGGTGGCTGTCGAGGCGTTCGCCGATGTCGGGCACGGGGTTTTCGAGGTCGAGTACGTCGATGCGGAGCGTGTACGCCGTCGTGAGGGTCTGTCGGCGGTGTGGACGGTGAGGTTCGAGTCGCTGCCGCCCGTGCGGAAGGTGCGTACGTACGACGGGCAGCGGTCGGTGACCCGTGACTACTGGTCGACGACCGTGCGGAAGGCGCTTGCGTGCGAGTCCCGGCTGGAGCGTGATCACGCGATGCTGATGGACTTCGATCCGTATGTGACGGCGCTGGTGTCTCAGCCGTTCCGGCTGTTCTGGCCGGGGCGCCGTGGACGCCTGGGGCACGTCCCCGACTTCTTCGCACGGCTTGCTGACGGCACGGGGGTGGTGGTCGATGTCCGTCCTGATGACCAGATCGAGTCGGACGATGCTCAGGCGTTCGCGGCGACCGAGCGGGTCTGTGACCTGGCCGACTGGTCGTTTCGGCGGGTGGGGGCGATCGACCCGGTCCTGCTGGCGAACGTGCGCTGGCTGCGGGGCTACGGCCATCCGCGCAACTGGCGCGAGGAGACGGCCAAGCGGTTGCTGGAGGTGTTCGCGGAGCCGAGGCCGCTGCTGGCCGGAGCGGAGGTGGTCGGGGACCGGATCGCGGTGCTGCCGGTGCTCTATCACCTGCTCTGGCGGGGGCTGTTGGGCACCGATCTGGACTCACGGGTCCTGGGCCTGGACTGCACGGTCCGCCGGTCGCAGTCGAAGGCCGGGACGTGGTGATGCGCAACCCGTTGGTGGTCCGTCCCGGCGACCGGGTCCGGTTCGAGGGAAAAGTGCAGACGGTCGCGGGGCTGTCGGGGATGTTGGTACGGCTCGCCGACGAGGCCGGCGGCACCAGCGCGATGCATCTGCCGACGCTGATGATGTCGCCGGGTTTCGAGGTGCTGGGCTCCGGCAGCCGGAGGCTTATGCCTGCCGGGCTGCTGGACCACGTCCCTCAGGACCAGGCCGAGGACGCGTTGTGGTGGCACCGGCACATGGTCGAGCTGCGCACGGGGCTGCCGCCGGACGCCCCTCAGGGCGCCCTGCCGAGACCGGAATACGACCCGGCCGCGCGGACGCTGGCCGAGCGCGAGGCGGCCAAGGCGGCCGAGCTGAGTGCGGAGACGGGGCGGCCGGTCAGTGCGCACACGGTGCGCTGGCGGCGGCGCCGTCATCAGGTGCGGGGCATCGCGGGGATGGTCGATGGGCGGCACGCGCCGCGCCGGCCGGTGCACGGGCGGCTGCGGCCGGAAGTCGTCGATGAGTTGCAGCAGTTGATGAGCCAGGCCGCGGACGGCTCGACCCGGACGGTCAGCTACTACTTCGAGCGCGTCAGCAAGGTCGTCAAGGACAAGTACGGGCCGGAGGCGGTGCCGAAGCGGTCGGCGTTCTACCGGCTGTTCCAGCGGCTGGAACGCGGTCGGCACACCACGGGGTCTGCCCGGACCCGCCGGTCCCTGGCGAATCAGCCCGAGGGCGTCTTCGGCCAGGCGACGGTCTGCCGGCCGGGCGAGCTGATGGAGATCGACTCCACCCCGTTCGATGTGCTGGTGCGCCTGGACAAGGGCGTGGTCGGGAGGGTCGAACTGACCGGCCTGGTCGACGTCGCCACGCGCAGTGTCACCGCGGCGGTGCTGCGGCCGACGACGAAGTCGGTCGACGCGGCTTTGCTGCTGGCCCGTTCGGTGACTCCGGCTCCGATGCGTCCGGGCTGGTCGGAGGCTCTTCGCCTGGAGCGGTCGGTGCTGCCCTACCAGCGGCTTCTGCCTTTGGATGAGCGGCTGCGGCACGCGGCCGCGGTCCCGCTGGTCATCCCGGAAGCGATCGTGGTGGACGGCGGCAAGGCGTTCTTGTCGAGGAACTTCCACATGGCCTGCGACGCGTTCGGGACCGAGGTGATCCATGCGCCGCCCAGGACGCCGACGCACAAGCCGCACATCGAGCGCACGCTGGGCTCCGTGGCCACGATGTTCGCGCAGTTCGTCTCGGGCCATACCGGCCGCTCTGCCGAGCACCGCGGCCGCCGGACCGAGGACGAACCGCTGTGGTCGCTGCCGCAGTTGCAGGAACTGCTGGAGGAGTGGATCACTGACCGCTTTACCGACCGCAGGAGCTCGGATACCGGCTCTGAACTGCGACGATTCATAGA
>CBFHCJ010000537.1:0-5019 GCA_965654005.1 uncultured Streptomyces sp.
GTGTGCGGACGGGCGGGACCGGGTGTGGTGCTCAACCCCGGTCCCGCCAATGGCTTCCGCGGCGCCGAACCCCGGCGGGTACACGCGTCCGCACCCCGACCCGCTCACCACCGCTTTCCTCGGCACCCTCACCGAACACGTACGCGTCGCGCCCGAGGGCAGGTCCCGAAAGGGCGTGCACAGAGCCCCTTCGCCGCTCCCTCGATCATTGCTACGGTTCAACGGTGTCCGAATCTTCACGCGAAACGGCCGCAGGTGCAGGCTGGGGCGCCGCAGAACGCGGCAGCTACCACGAATTGATGCCTCGTCAGGTCGAGAAGCTCTCCTGGCTCAACCCGAAGACACTCTGGGCGGCGCGCAATGGCGTACTGGCCTCCTGGTTCGGTGATCCCACCGGACGGACCCGCGCCCGCTGGGTGGAGCAGCGCCAAGCGGCGGGCGCGCCCGCCGACATGGTGATCCGGCGCGAGGATCCGGACCGCTTCTCCTTCATGGTCATCGGGGACACGGGCGAGGGAGACGACCCTCAATACGCCGTTGTGCCCGGATTTCTGAAGATGAGTCAGGATACCCGGTTCGCGGTCGTCGCCAGCGACGTGATCTATCCGGTCGGTGCCACCGGCGACTACGGTACGAAGTTCTTCCGCCCGTACCGGGACTACCAGGTCCCCATCTACGCCATACCCGGCAACCACGACTGGTACGAGGACCTCGACGGGTTCATGCGCGTTTTCTGTAACGCCGCCCCGCTCGCCCCGGCTCTCGCGCCCCGGCCGCTGACCCGCGCCCGGCTGCGTTCACTGCTGTGGCACAAGCCGCGTACACCGGACGCCCGACGCCTCACCGACGCACGGAAGTTGCGCTCCGCGTCCACCCAGCAGGCGCTCCAGCCGGGCCCGTACTGGGCCATCGACGCCGGTCCCGTCCGCATCGTCGGTATCGACACCGGCCTCCTCGGCGCGATCGACGCCGAACAGGGCCGCTGGCTGCGGGAGGTCTCCCGAGGGCCCCGCCCGAAGATCCTCATCACCGGCTCGCCCCTGTACGTGGACGGTGAGCACCACCCCTGTGCCATCGAGGGCGGTGGCACCGTCGACGGCATCGTCCGTGACCCCGAGCATCACTATGTCGCGGCGATAGGCGGGGACATCCACAACTACCAGCGGTATCCGGTGAAGGTCGACGGCCGCACCATCCAGTACGTGGTCTCCGGCGGCGGAGGTGCGTTCATGCACGCGACCCACACCGTCCCGCGTGTGTCCATAGCGAACGTCACCGAGAAGGACTTCCGTTGCTACCCATTGCGCGGCGACTCGCTGGCCTTCTACAGCAGGCTCTATGGACACCGGCTGCGTCTGCGCCGCTTCTTCACGCTCACCGAGGCCGAGGCGACCGCCGTCATCGCCGAGCGTCTCGGCATCCCCCCGGCGCGCGCCCAGGGCGCACCCGCCCGGCTCACATGGCGTATCCGCCTCGTCGCCAGTCTGCTGGGCGCCGGAGGCCGCCCCGACCGGACATCACGGTTCCGGCTGCCCGTGCGGAAGATCTACACCCAGCTCTTCTCGCCGAGCTCGGCCACCTACAGCCCGCCGTTCTTCAAGAGCTTCCTGCGTCTGGACGTCAGCCCGGAGGCGGTCCGGCTGCGCTGCTTCGCGGCGACCGGCAACCTGCGCGAGGAACTCGACCCGCCCGTCGAGGACGAGGTGACCATCCCGCTGGCGTGACCCCCTGGTAACGGGCGCGGTCGCCACCGCAGTCGGCGGGAGGCGTCCTCGCTCGGCCGCCCTTGCGAGAGAATCATCGTTCTCGTACGGTGGTCAGTGTGGAGAACGATCGTTCTCCCGGTTGGACCGCTCACGGAGGCGACATGACACACGCATCACGCCCCCCGTTCCCGCCCTTCACCCGGGAGACGGCCGCGCAGAAGGTGCGGCTCGCGGAGGACGGTTGGAACTCCCGAGACCCGGAGAAGGTCGCCCTCGCTTACACGGTGGACTCGCGCTGGCGCAATCGCGCGGAGTTCGTGAACGGCCGCGACGAGATCGTCGCCTTCCTCACTCGCAAGTGGCGCCGGGAGCTGGAGTACCGGCTCATCAAGGAGCTGTGGGCCTTCGACGGCGACCGCATCGCCGTGCGCTTCGCCTACGAGTGCCACGACGACTCGGGCAACTGGTTCCGTTCCTACGGCAACGAGAACTGGGAGTTCGACGACGACGGCCTGATGCGCCGGCGCCACGCGAGCATCAACGACCTGCCCATCGAGGAGTCCGAGCGCCTGTTCCACTGGCCGCTGGGACGCCGGCCCGACGACCACCCGAGCCTGAGCGACCTGGGTCTCTGAAGTCCTGCTCCAGCCCAAGTCGTTATTTCCGACCCTCAGCGGCGGGAAGCGGCCGACGGCCTGTGTTGTTCACCTCGGTCAAGACCGTCCAGTACCACCTGACGCACGTCTGGTCCAAGCTCGGTATCTCCGGACGTACCTGCCGAACGTCAGCGGCGAGGGTCCCCTCCGGGTGGGGCGGCGAACTCGCCGCCGTCGATCAATGTGTTGAGCAGACCCCCGAGTGCCTGGCGCTGCTCGTCCGTCAAGGGGGCCAGGATCTCCTCCGCCGCGGATCTGCGCGCGCCGCGCAGTGCGCGCAGCGCCTTGCGGCCCTCGTCCGTGACCTCGATCCGGACCACTCGCCGGTTGCTGGGATCGGGCACCCGGCGTACCTTTCCGCTCGTCTCGAGGCCGTCGACCAGTGTCGTCACCGCCCGCGGCACCACCTCCAGGCGCTCGGCGAGATCCGCCATACGAGGCGGTGAGCCGAAATGCGCGAGGGTGCGCAGCAGTCGGGACTGGGCCGGTGTGATGCCCAGGTCGGACTGCTCCAGATGGCGTTTCTGGATGCGGTGCACTCGGCGGGTGAGCCGCAGCAGCTGCTCGGCGAGCAGGCTGTCGGGATCGGGGGTGGTCATACGGGAACAATATCAGGACCTTGTTCATTGTGAGTACAGGTAACAATGAGCTAGGCTTCTGAAGCTCGTATCGCCGCCTCACATCCGTAGGAGCCCATGCATCCCGACCAACCCACCTGGACCCCGTCACCTGGCGGCTCGCCGGAGCAGCCGCGGCAGGTGCGCCGCATCCTGAAGCTCTTCAAGCCGTACGGCGGCCGGCTCGCGATCGTCGGCCTGCTGGTCGGCGCCTCGTCGCTGGTCTCCGTCGCCACGCCGTTCCTGCTGAAGGAGACCCTGGACGTCGCGATCCCACAGGGCCGCACGGGCCTGCTGAGCCTGCTGGCGCTCGGCATGATCCTCAGTGCCGTCGTCACCAGCGTCTTCGGCGTGCTGCAGACCCTGATCTCCACCACCGTCGGCCAGCGCGTCATGCATGACCTGCGCACCGCCGTCTACGGCCGGCTGCAGCGCATGTCGCTCGCCTTCTTCACCCGCACCCGCACCGGCGAGGTCCAGTCCCGCATCGCCAACGACATCGGCGGCATGCAGGCGACGGTCACCTCGACCGCAACCTCCCTGGTCTCCAACCTCACCAGTGTGGTCGCCACGATCGTCGCGATGGTCGCCCTGGACTGGCGGCTCACCGTTGTCTCGCTGCTCCTGCTGCCGCTGTTCGTATGGATCAGTCGACGCGTCGGCAACGAACGCAAGAAGATAGCCACCCAGCGCCAGAAGCAGATGGCCGTGATGGCGGCCACGGTCACCGAGTCGCTCTCCGTCAGCGGCATCCTGCTGGGCCGCACGATGGGCCGCGCCGACTCGCTCACCAAGTCCTTCGAGAGCGAGTCCGAGGGCCTCGTCGACCTCGAGGTGAGGTCGAACATGGCGGGCCGGTGGCGCATGGCCGTCATCACCATCGTCATGGCCGCCATGCCCGCCGTCATCTACTGGACCGCCGGCGTGGCGCTTCAACTCGGCGGCCCATCCATCTCGATCGGCACGCTCGTCGCGTTCGTCTCGCTCCAGCAGGGCCTGTTCCGGCCGACGGTCAGCCTGCTGTCCACCGGTGTCCAGATCCAGACCTCGCTCGCGCTGTTCCAGCGCATCTTCGAGTACCTGGACCTGCCCATCGACATCACCGAGCCCGACGAGCCCGTCCGTCTCGACCGGATCAAGGGCGAGATCCGCTTCGAGGGCGTCGAGTTCCACTACGACGACAAGAGCGGTCCGATCCTCGAGGACATCGACATCACCGTCCCGCCGGGCGGCAGCCTCGCCGTGGTCGGCCCCACCGGCTCCGGGAAGTCCACGCTCAGCTATCTGGTGCCGCGGCTGTACGACGTGACGGGCGGTCGGGTCATGCTCGACGGCGTCGATGTACGCGACCTGGACTTCGACACGCTCGCCCGCGCGGTCGGCGTCGTCTCCCAGGAGACGTACCTCTTCCATGCCTCGGTCGCCGACAATCTGCGCTTCGCCAAGCCGGACGCCACCGACGAGGAGCTGTACGCGGCGGCTAAGGCGGCTCAGATCCACGACCACATCGCGTCGCTGCCGGACGGCTACGACACGATCGTCGGAGAGCGCGGTCACCGCTTCTCGGGTGGTGAGAAGCAGCGGCTCGCCATCGCCCGCACCATCCTGCGCGACCCGCCGGTCCTCATCCTCGACGAGGCGACCAGCGCGCTCGACACACGGACCGAGCACGCGGTCCAGGAGGCCATCGACGCCCTGTCGGCCGACCGTACGACGCTCACCATCGCCCACCGGCTGTCCACCATTCGGGGAGCCGACCAGATCGTCGTCCTCGATGCCGGGCGTACGGTCGAACGGGGCACGCACGAGGAGCTGTTGGAGCTGAGCGGCCGGTACGCGGCCCTGGTTTGGAGGGACGCCCAACTGGAGCCGACAAGATGATGATATGCCGGTTTTATGGCAGTGAGCGGGTTACCGTGCCCGCATGCAGACGAACACTTCGCCATGGAAGCCGATTCGACTGACGCGCCGGGGCCGGGCCGTCCTCGTCGCGACCGGGGCCGTCGTGGCGGCCACCGCCGTGGCGGTGCCGCTGCTGAT
>CBFHCJ010000538.1:0-5007 GCA_965654005.1 uncultured Streptomyces sp.
GCGGAGCCTCGGCCGGGGCCGACCGCGATGCCGTTGTTCTTGGCCCACATGATGAAGTCTGCGACGACGAGGAAGTAGCCCGGGAACCCCATCTGGATGATGACGTCCATCTCGTACTCGACCTGCCTCTGCCGGTCCTCGGGGATGCCGCCGGGGAAGCGGCGCTCCATGCCGCGGCGGACCTCCTCCTTGAACCAGGTGACCTCGGTGTAGCCCTCCGGGATGTCGAACTTGGGCATGAGGTCGCGCTTCTCGAACATGCCCGTGGTGTCGACCTGCTCGGCGACCAGGAGCGTGTTGCGGCAGCCCTCCTGCCAGGCGTCCGAGGAGTCGATGGCGTACATCTCGTCCGTGGACTTCAGGTAGTAGCCGGTGCCGTCGAACTTGAAGCGGTCCGGGTCGGAGAGGTTCTTGCCGGTCTGGATGCAGAGCAGGGCGTCGTGGGCGGTCGCCTCGTGCGCGTACGTGTAGTGCGAGTCGTTGGTGACCAGCGGGGGGATGCCGAGCTTCCGGCCGATCTCCAGCAGGCCGTCGCGGACCCGGTGCTCGATGTCGATGCCGTGGTCCATCAGCTCCAGGAAATAGCGGTCCTTGCCGAAGATGTCCTGGTAGTCGGCGGCGGCCTTCAGTGCCTCGTCGAAGTGGCCGAGGCGCAGCCGGGTCTGCACCTCGCCGGAGGGGCAGCCGGTGGAGGCGATCAGCCCCTCGGACCACTGGGAGATGGTCTCCTTGTCCATGCGGGGCCACTTCTGCAGCCAGCCCTCGGCGTACGCGTCCGAGGAGAGCCGGAAGAGGTTGTGCAGGCCCGTCGCGTTCGCCGCCCAGATCGTCTTGTGGGTGTAACCACCCGAACCGGAGACGTCGTCCCTCTTCTGGTGCGGCTGGCCCCACTGGATCTTGCGCTTGTTGCGCCGGGACTCGGGGGCGATATAGGCCTCGATACCGATGATCGGGGTGATCCCGGCCTTCTGCGCGGAGTGGAAGAAGTCGTACGCCCCGTGGAGGTTGCCGTGGTCGGACATGGCGATGTGCGTCATGCCCATCTCGTTGCACGCGTTGAACATGTCCTTGAGCCGCGCGGCACCGTCCAGCAGCGAGTACTGGGTGTGGACGTGCAGGTGCGTGAACGGCGGCTTCGACACGGCTGCGGCCTCCAAGGGAAACGGGCTTCGACGGGGGTCCGGCAGACTGCGGACAGTCTGGGGGACAGCGTCGAATTCTATGCCTCGGCAGTGACACTCGGCCGGGTTCGCCGCGTACCGTCGTCCGACGACACGCGGTCCGGTGTGCTCGCACCTTCGTACGAGATCCCGGGCACTCCCGCGTACCGTCGTCCGTTGGAAACGGTCGGAGCCATCCGGCCCGGCGGACGCCACACCGTCCCACAGTCATGCACCACCTGCACCTGGAGGCACCCAGCGATGTCGGTTCCGCAGCTCAGCGCCGAGCAACGCGGCGAGGAGATCCTCGCCGTCTTCGACACCGCCTTCGGCGAGCTGCTCGCCGCCGACCCGGCCGCGTTCCGCGTGAAGTTCCGCAAGATGGCGGCCTCCGCGTTCGCGTTCTACCGGGGCACGGCGTGCCTCTTCTACCACGACCTGAACGCGGAGAAGCGGGGCGGCCCGTACCTGGACGACCGCACTTCGCGCGTGTGGATCCACGGCGACCTGCACGCCGAGAACTTCGGCACGTACATGGACTCCACGGGCCGGCTGATCTTCAACGTGAACGACTTCGACGAGGCGTACGTCGGCCCCTTCACCTGGGACCTGAAGCGCTTCGCCGCCTCGATGGCGCTGATCGGGTACGCGAAGGCGCTGAGCGACGAGCAGATCACCGAGCTGGTCCGGGTCTACGCGGGGGCCTACCGGGAGCGCGTCCACGCCCTGGCGACCGGCGCCAAGAGCGACGAGGTGCCGCCCTTCACGCTGGACACCGCCCAGGGCTCGCTCCTGGACGCGCTGCGTGACGCCCGCTCGCTGACCCGCTTCGGGCTGCTGGACTCGATGACCGAGATCCGCGACTTCGAGCGCCGCTTCGCGCCGGGCGGCGGCTCCATCGAGCTGGACGCGGCCACACGCTACAAGGTGCTCGCGGCCTTCGACGGCTATCTGGAGACGCTGCCGGAGTCGTCCCTGGCCCGCCCGGACTCCTACCGCGTGAAGGACGTCGTCGGCCGCCGTGGCATCGGCATCGGCTCGGCCGGGCTGCCCTCGTACAACATCCTCCTCGAAGGCCACAGCGACGCCCTCGAGAACGACGTGGTGATCTACATCAAGCAGGCCCAGACACCGGCCGTCTCCCGGCACATCACTGACCCGGCGATCCGGGACTACTTCCAGCACGAGGGCCACCGCACGGTGATCTCCCAGCGCGCCCTGCAGGCGCACGCCGACCCGTGGCTGGGCTGGACCGAGCTGGACGGCGCGGGCCAGCTGGTCGCCGAGGTGTCGCCGTACGCGGTGGACCTCGACTGGGGCGACATCGACGACCCGGAGGAGATCGCGGCGGTCGTCGCCGACCTGGGCCGGGCCACCGCGACCATGCACGCGGCGGCGGACGATCAGTCCGGCGAGTCCCTGGTGCCCTTCTCCACCGAGCGGGCCATCGACGCCGCGATCGCCGCCGACGAGGCCGGCTTCGCGGACCTGCTGGTGGACTTCGCACACGGGTACGGGGCACGCGCGCGTGCCGACCACCAGGTCTTCGTGGACCTGTTCCGCAACGGCCGGATCCCCGGCCTGTAAGAGCCCCGAACAAAATGGGGGGTCCGATCAGCTCGCGGCGTCTGGTGCGTGCGATCACAAGGCGCCGGAAGGTCCTCGATGGGGGTCCCCCGCTCGAGCGAAGTCGAGAGTGGGGAGGAGCTACTTGGGCCGAGATCGTCCCCGACCGGATCTCCTTCACTGTCATGGCGCAAGTCGACAGCGCCCCCGACGCGACGGCTGGGCTCAGCCCTTGTTCTCCATTTGGGCGATCAGGCTCTTCGGTCGCATGTCGGTCCAGGACTGCTCGATGAAATCGAGGCATTCCGGACGGGGTGCCTCTCCGAAGACCATGTTCCACCCGTCAGGCACTTCGGCGAAGGCCGGCCACAGGGAGTGCTGGCCCTCATCGTTGACCAAGACGAAATAGGAGGCCTCAGGGTCATCAAAAGGGTTGGTCATCCTTGTGCTCCTTCTTCTACGAGTGGTTCGACTTGGAAATGCAAGGAATTTTCAGTGCTAACGGCACCTGATGTGCCGTTAGCACTGTACATCACGCCGCTTTCGCCGCACCATCCCCTTGGCGGGATTCCGATTCCGAGCTCGGCGTGCGTCCGGAAACAATGACTTCGTCATCGTCTCCGGACGTCACCGCCATCAGTGGGGAGTCAACCGGAAGTCTCGGAAGGTAGATAAACGTCCATGAGACCCAGCCGGTTCGCGAGTAGCCTCGAAATCACTGTTCCAGCCATGCCGACATGGCATCCCAGGCCTGAGCGAGCATGTCAGTCCGCGCCATATCGTCATGCTTGCAGGGGAGGATTGAGTGTGAGATCTTTCCCGATATGTAGGGCCTCCATTTCTCTGCGGCGAGTTCTCCGCTCGGATGACTTTCGGATGCCACGATGACCAGGAGGTTTCCTTCGAACTCGCGTGGTTCGTGCACCAAACCTGCTTGTATGTTGCTTTTGGCGACGCGAGTGAGGAGCGCGATCTCGTCTTCGGAGAGTCGGAAGTCACCGGCCGCTCTGATGAGCGCATCTATCTGGGCAGCCAGTTCTGCTTCTTCGAACCCAGCGGATTCACTCGCATCCTGATGGCCGGGCGTTATGCCTGGAACATCTCCCGTCGAGCCGGCAGGAACCGGTGTGTCTTTCGGGCCTGCCGGGTATGCGTCCATGAGGATCAGTGCTGCCACTTCCTCACCTTGATCTTGCAATTGGACTGCCATCTCCTGCGCGACCTTTCCACCCAAGGACCATCCGAGCAGATGGTAGGGGCCGGATGCTTGAATGCCGCGTATCTCCTTGATGTAGTCGGCTGCCATGTCTCGAATGGATCGGTGAGGCTGTACCGTTCCGTCAAGTCCCCTGGCCTGGAGGCCGTAGATCGGGTAGTCCGTCGGCATGTACCTGGCCAGCGGTGAGTAAACCCAGCTGATGCCCAATGCCGGATGCACGCAGAAGAACGGCGGACGACTTCCATGAGTCCGGATCGGCAGAACCGTCCCAATGGCTGCATGCGTTGACGGAAGAGCGAGTCGTTCTGTGAGTCCTGCGACGGTGGGAGTCTCGAACAGCGTGCGGACCGAGAGTTCCACACCCATGGCCGAGCGGACCCAGCTGACCACCCGGGTCGCCAGCAGAGAGTGCCCACCCAACTCGAAGAAGGAATCGTCCACGCCGACCCTCGGCACATCGAGGATTTCCTCGAAAATGCCACACAGAACCACCTCTTGCGCGGTCCTCGGTGCCCGATACGCCTTTGCGGCGCCGGCCCCGTAATCGGGTGCGGGCAGAGCACGCCGGTCCAGCTTCCCGTTCACCGTCAACGGCAGCGCCTCCAACACCACCACCGCCGAAGGCACCATGTGCTGGGGCAGGACACGCAGTGCATGCGCCCGCAACTCACCTCCGTCCACCCCACGGTCGGGATCAGCGGGCACGACGTAGGCGACCAGGCGCCGGTCACCGGGACTGTCCTCGCGGACCACTACCGACACCTGACGGACCCGCTCATGAGCGCTGAGCACGGTCTCGACCTCACCCAGCTCCACCCGGAAACCCCGGATCTTCACCTGATCGTCGGTACGTCCCAGGTATTCCAGTTGGCCATCACGGTTCCAGCGCGCCATATCCCCGGTCCGGTACATGCGCTCGCCCTCGGTACCGAACGGACACGCCACAAACCGCTCCGCGGTCAGCGCGGCCCGCCCCAGATACCCCCGCGCCAGACCCGCACCCGCCACATACAACTCACCTGGCACGCCCACCGGCACCGGCCGCAGGGCTGCGTCGAGCAC
>CBFHCJ010000539.1:0-5001 GCA_965654005.1 uncultured Streptomyces sp.
ATACCGGGGAGCCGCCTGCTACAACTCGGCGCGCACGGTACGTGTGGCGGCGACCTCGGTCCGGGCGGTACGGGCGCGGTGATCCTGAGGCGGACCCGGAGCGGCCCCGCGCTCGCGGTGAAGGTGATCGCCCCGCAGCTCCCCAAGGACGAGGGCCCCGGGATTCCGGCGGCGGCTCACCGAGGAACTGGACGTGCTGGGACGGGCCACGGGGACGGGGCTGCCGGAGACGGTGGCCGCCGACCCGGCCGCCGAGCGGCCCTGGGTGGCGTCCCCGTACATCCCCGGTGCCTCCCTCGCCGAAGCGGTGCGGGTGTACCGCCCTCAGCCGCCCGACTCCGTACGGGCGTTGGGCGCAGGGTCGGCCGAGTCACCGGCCGTGCTGCATGGCGCCGGGCTGGTTCGATCGCCTCTGCATTGGTTGGATTGCCCCTGCATTGGTTGAATTGCCCCATACGCTGGTTCGATTGCCCCGTGCGTGATAACTTCCCGGATCACCGACCTGGAAAAACTCCCACTCAACACCAACCGCCAGGTTGACCGCCAAGCACTGCTCACCGAACTGGCCCACCTGGGCTGACCATTCGGGCTCGCGGACCCTGACCCGTCCGTCCCTGTCCCCTCCCCGAGCCACAGCTCGCCGACGTCTGTTGTGAGGCATCCGCATGTACGACGCCATCGTGGTGGGAGCGCGCTGTGCCGGCGCGCCCACCGCCCTGTTACTGGCCCGCGCGGGGTACCGGGTACTCCTGCTCGACAAGTCGGCGTACGGCTCCGACACCCTCTCCACGCATCTCGTCCACCAGCCCGGGATTGCGGCACTCGCCCGCTGGGGGGTGCTGGACCAGGTCCGCGCCTCGGGCTGCCCGCCTCTGGAGCGAACGGTCTACGAAGTCGCCGACATCCGCATCGAGGGGTGCGCCCGGGGTGTGGCGGGGCAGCGAGCGAAGTTCGCCCCTCGGCGTCATGTCCTGGACGCGCTGTTGGTGGACGCGGCCACCAAGGCCGGTGCCGAGTTTCGCGAGCGCTGCCGGGTGACCGGTCTGCTGCGGGACGAGGCGGGACGGGTCGTCGGTGTCGAGGGCCGATACGGGAGCCGGCCCTTCACCGAACGCGCGCGTCTGGTGATCGGCGCGGACGGCATGCGCTCCACCGTCGCCCAGATGGTGGCGGCACCGTACACCGTGCAGGACCCGCTACTGACCTGCGCGTACTACACGTACTGGCACGATGTGCCCGCCGACCTGGAGCTGTACGAGCGGCCCGGCGGCTGGGTGGCCGCCCTGCCCACCAACGACCAGGCCACCCTCGTTCTGGCCTACTTCCCGCAGTCCCGCTTCGAGGAAATCCGCACCGACGCGCGCCATGCCTACGAAGAGCAGATACGCGCCACCGCGCCCGCACTGTACGAGCGGCTGCGGGACCGTGAGCCCGCGGAGCGCCTGCGCGGCAGCGGCGACCAGCAGAACTTCTTCCGGCAGGCGGCCGGACCCGGCTGGGTGCTCGTGGGTGATGCCGGACACCACAAGGACTCCATGACGGCACGCGGCATCAGCGACGCGTTCCAGCAGGTGGAAAGCCTGGTGGGCGAGATAGGAAGCACGCTCGGCGGCGATCCCGCACAACTCGATATGGCCCTGGCTCGATTTGCCGAGGACCGGGACGCAACACTCACTTCGGGTTACCAGGCCACGCTCGGCGTCGCCCGGCTGGCTCCCCTTCAAGAGGAGCGGCTCTCCCTGCTGCGGGCCGTGCAGTCCGATCCGGAACTCGTCGAGATCTACCTCGACGTGGTGGCCGGAATCGTATCAGCCGATGCCCTCTACACGCCCAGGCTGCTCGCCCTCCTCTGATCCGCCCCACCACCGCCCAGTGCCCCGCCACCGTGTCCAGCCACCCAACTGCCATGAGGCAACTCATCAGTTGTTCCGGCCAAGGTGTGACGCTGCGCGTTGATCCTGACAATCTGTACTCCCGTCGGCTGCTGGGGTTCGCCATGGGTGTCTGTCACGACGCCGAGCTGGTGGTCGCGGCGCCGAACAGGCTGCCGCCATTCGCGGCGGCGACATCTCCAGGGTGATCTTCCCTTCGGACCGCGGCTGCGAGTACACCTCCGCGTGGTTCGGCGACGCGTGCCGTCGGTGGGGCGTGTGGCCGTCGGTGGGGCGCGTGTTCGTCGAGGAGCACGACGTCTCCGCCCGCCGGCACAAATGCTCCTCGCCGGGTGAGGGAAAACAGCCGAGCCATCCGGTATACCCGAGACCATTTAGGAGACAGTTCTTAATTCAAGCTATTCAGTCGCTTGACACTTATGTCAAATGAAGCCATCGTAGTCATCATGGTGGCTTTTACTGCAGAGCACAACGCTTTTCGTGAGATGGTCCGCGACTTTTCCGAGAAAGAAATCGGGCCGCGCGGGGATGAATGGGAAGCGAATGGGATCTTCCCCGCGCACGAGCTGTTCCAGAAAATGGGCCGGCTCGGCCTGCTCGGCTTGGAGTATGACGAGAGGTACGGCGGCCAGGCTGCGGACCACCTCTTCACGGTGATTCTGCACGAGGAGCTTGGCCGCGTCGGCCCTTGTGGCGTGGCCCTGGGAATCGGTGTACAGACGGACATGGCGACCCCGTCGCTGCACCAATTCGGCAGCGAGGAACTCAAGCAGAAGTACCTGGTCCCGGCAATCAAAGGCGAGGCGGTCTGCTCGGTCGCGGTGACCGAGCCCGATACGGGCTCCGACGTGGCCGCCATGCGCACCCGCGCGGTGCGCGACGGCGACGACTGGGTGATAAACGGCTCGAAGCTCTACATCACCAACGGCACCCAGGCCGACTGGATCTGCCTGCTCGCCCGCACGTCCGACGAGCCCGGCAACGGCAGCTTCTCGCAGATCGTCGTCCCGACGGACACACCTGGCTTCCAGGTCCACCGCAAGCTCGACAAGCTCGGCGTACGCTCTTCCGACACTGCCGAGCTGACGTTCACCGACGTGCGGGTCCCGGTCAGCAACACGATCGGCGAGATCGGCCTGGGCTTCTACCAGCAGATGAGCCAATTCCAGAACGAGCGCCTGACGCTCTCCTACGCCGCGGTCGGCGGAATGGAGACGGCCCTGACTCGGACCGCGGATTACCTGAAGACCCGCCAGGTCTCTGGCAAGCCCTTGATCGACAACCAGTACGTCAACTTCACGCTGGCCGAGCTGAGTGCGCGGCTGGACATGCTGCGGCACTACAACTACGCGGCCGCGGAGGCGTATATCCGCGGTGAGAACGTGCTCCGGTTCGCGACCGTCGGGAAGCTCGAAGCGGGCCGTCTGGCCCGCGAGATCTCCGCGACCTGCCTGCAGTTCCACGGTGGCATCGGGTACATGGAAGAGATGTGGACCGCCCGCTACTTCCGAGACAGCCCCGTATGGTCGATCGGCGGCGGGCCGGACGAGGTCATGTTGTACGTCCTGTCCCGCCTGGACGGCTACCACGCGTAAGAAGGACGACCCCTATTTGGACGACCCCTATTCACGGAACGCCCCGTGGTCTCTCCCGGAACCGGACCACGGGATCGCCGCAGTCGTTCGAGTGGTCGGCGGGGCCGGCCTGCTGTGCGTCGCAACTGGTGACGGCGTACACGACAACAGGAAGTAATCCGATTCCCGGTTCCCGTCGTCCCTGCTGCCGGTGATGTACTCGACGGTCTCCCGGCAGGCGTGCGCGGCGTAGGCGGTGACCACCGCGTCCCGCGGGGTCTGCGGTCTCCAGCAGTTTTGCGACCTGGGTGGTCTCGGTAGTGTCGTCGGGGACCCGGACCTGGGCGATGACCGCCTTCTCCTGGTGCGGCATCGCGGCTGACAGCTCGACCTGCCCGTCCACGACGCCGCGCAGCCACTGTGCGTCGACAAGATCCGCTGCTGGCCCTGGAAAGCAGGCCAACCAGGGTGAAGCGGCTCACCCTGGTGACCATGTACCCCTGATTCAGGACTGGCTGCCCTGCTTTGCGAACGAGCCAGCGGGCCTGGCGATGGCCGCGAGCCGGCGTCGGTCGATTTTCCCATTTGCCGTGACAGGCAGCTGATCCACAACTGCCCAGAGGGCGGGAACCATATACGACGGCAGATGGTCACGTAGGCGGTCTCTCAAGTCGGCGGGCGTGACCGCCGTCCCCGGTGTCAGCCGGACCGCGGCTATGAGCCTCTTATCGGTGCTATCGCCGTCTGTGACCGTCACGACCGAATCCTCAACTCCCTCCTGAGCGTTCAACGACTCGCTGATCGCGTGAAGCTCAATTCGGAAGCCGCGAATCTTGACTTGGTCGTCTGACCGCCCCGGGAAGCGGAGTTGCCCGTCACCATCGATACGCACCAGGTCACCCGTGCGGTAGAGTCGCTCAGGAACGTCCGGCGAGAAAAAGCCAAACGTCCGATCGGTTTCCGCCATGTCATTGAAGTAGCCTGACGCGAGGCCCTCTCCGGCGGCGTACAATTCTCCGACAGCCCCGGGCATCAGTAGTCTCGCACGTTTATCCAGAACGTATATCCGAGTTCCCGGGACAGGCGAGCCGATAGGAATCGGCCCATCGATGATTGCGGGATTACGAACCGAATAGACTGTCGTAAAGGTTGTATTCTCGGTCGGGCCGTAGCCGTTCGTGACTACGAGATCTGGGTTTTCCGCCAGAGCATGTTTAATGTGCTCGTAGGGCACTACATCTCCACCGGTAAAGAGATGCCGCAAACCGCCCAATGACTCTGCTGCGAATTCTTGCACGAGCCTGAAAAGGCCCGCCGTGAGCCAGGCTACGGTGATCTGGCGCTCCTTAAGAAAAGCGCCTATTTCGGTCGGGGTCAGAAATTCCGGTGGACAGACCTCAAGTGTCGCACCCGTCAGCAGACTGCCCCAAAGCTCTACCGTAGAGGCATCGAATGCAAGTGACGCCATTCGAAGAAAGCGTTCACCCGGGCCCAGTGCGAGATATTCGGCATCGTAGACCAATCGGATCACCGCA
>CBFHCJ010000540.1:0-4996 GCA_965654005.1 uncultured Streptomyces sp.
GGCCACGGGTGCGCAGGGCCGCACGGCTGGTGGCGAGCGCGCTGCGGTAGGGGCTGTCCGACACATTGCCTGTGTGTTCCGCTGGTGCGGGGCGCCTCTGTTCGTTCGGGCAAAAGCAGATGTTCGTCGGGTCAGGATCAACTGGCGGGCCATCCGCGAAGCGCATGGGGGATGTTCAATGATCGGAGGACTTTCGTCATCCGACCGCGACGGCCACCTTCGGGGTGCCAGGAGAAAGAGTGCCAGTCCGTACGAGCAGCGCAGAGAAGAACTCCTGGTCGCCCGTCTCAGGGAACGGGGCCCAGTTCGGCGAACGGCAGGAAATCGCTAACACTACCTCAGGCTGCGGAATGAGATGTCGACGGACTCTTGGGCTGGTCGAGATGCCGGACAATACGGCAGACGGCCTGGAGACGATGGCGCAGGAGTTCACGGGTCGCGCCGCAGCGGTCTCGGCTGATCTGCGACCGTCCAGCGGAAAGGCCCGTACATCGTGAGCATTATGGTTCCGCCGGAATTCGAGCCGATCGCCAGGATCACCGTCGGGCAGGATTTTCCGCACGGGAACGAGGACCAGCTCGCGGAACTCGGGGCTGTATGGGATCGGACGGCCCAGGAGCTGAACCAGCTGATCGGTGATCTCGATCCGGCGGTTGCGGCCACTTTCGAGAGTTTGGCCGGGGCCCCGGCGGAGCAGTTCTCGCGGTTCGTCAATCAGTTGAGTACCACGCTGCCGACCATGTCGGAGTCGGCGCAGCAGTTGGGGCAGCTGGCGCGGAACGTGGCGTTGGAAATCGAGTACGCCAAGTACATGATCCTTCTGCAGCTGGCGTGGATGGCTGCCGAGATCGCTTACCTGACGGCCACTTTGTTCGGTTCGGCCGCGATTCCCGCAGTGATCGCGGCGGGCCGTTTCGCCATTCAGGCGATCTTGCGGGAGCTGTTCGTGGCGGTCCTGTCATCGACGGTGATGCAGGTCGGGATGGACGTCGCGGTCCAGGTCATCCAGTTCCTGAAGGGCGACCGCAAGCACTGGGACGTCAACGCCACCAAAAGTATGCTGGAGATGGGGGCACTCGGCGGAGCGGTCGGTAGTGTGCTGGGGCAGGGCATGCGGATCCTGGCTCCGGAGTTCTCTAAGTCGATCATCGGCAACGTTGCTGTCGGCGGGTTCACCGGTCTGGCCATCGGCGAGCTGGGGAACCTGGCGTTCAACGCGGGACAGGACCTGGGTCTGGGCACCGCGGCGGGCATGCTCGGCGGGACGATCGCCCATGGGCACAGCCTGCAGGGTGGAGGGGAGGCGGCGGAGCACTTCGAGGTGCCGACCATCGACAAGCCCTTCCTGCCCGGAGAAGTGACGCACACCGTCTCGAAGGAGGGGGGCAGCGGGCTCGACGTGCCCGAGGAGCCGGGGTCGTCCGTATCCGGTGGGCGCCCGGCTGCGGAGGGGAAGCCTAGGCTTGAACTGCCCGATCTCTCGAAGGGGTTGGACCCCTCCGAGTTCCCTGACCCGTCGAAGGATGCTCTGGTCACAGACTTTCCGTCGGTGCCGGAGGTGAGCCTGCCTTCGCTGCGGCAGGAGGTCAGCCGTCGGGTCGACGAGCTCAGCGAGACCGCGCGGTCGGCCGGGCTGCCCGAGACCCAGGCGCGCAAGCAGGCGGATTCCGTCCGGGACGCAGCCGGCAACGGCGAGTGGGGGGAGACCGCCCAGCGTCTGGAGGATTTCCGGACGGCCGTGGAGGGCAAGATCCGCGATCAGCGGCTGGCGGATTTCCGGGCCCATGTGCAGGGCGGGTTCTCGCGTCTGGGTGAGCTGGGCGTCCCCGAGGACACCTGGCACTCCCAGGTGGACGCGGTCGAACGTGCCGAGCGGACGGGCAACCCGGTGCTGGTGGACAGCGCTATCGGTGAGTACACCGACTTCGTGGAGCGCCACCTCCCGGTGGAGGTGCTCACCCAAGAGAACGCCCCCCACTCCTTCGACTCCGGCGCAGAGCAGATCCGCCGCGAACTGGCCACGGTCAGTGATCCGGCGCGGTGGAAAGCCCGAGGGGGCGAGTTGGACTGGCACCAGCAGCTGCAGCAGCGGCTTGATCGGCTGGCACAGTCCGATCCTGAGTCCGCGATCATGCAACGGCGGACCGTCGCGCTGGGGGAGGCGCGGACCCCGGACGAGGCGGCGCGTGCCCCGCAGGACCTGGAGGAGTACCAGCAGGGCCGTGAGACGCAGCGGCGGCTGGATGAGGTGCGCTCCGGCGACGGGGGCGCGGCCGACGCGTATCCGGAACAGCGGCTGGCGGTGCGGCGCGGCGCGGTGACGCAGGGCGAACACAGCGCGGAGCTGCGCCGACGGGTGAACGACTCAGCGACCCTCGAGGAACAGGAGCAGGCTCATCCTGAGCTGGGTGCGCACAACCAACTGACGCCGCCGGAGCGGCGCCTGAACGCTCTGCGTGAGGCCCTCCCCCCCTCGGCTGACACGCCGGGGACGGACGCGGAGCGGGAAGAGCTGGTCCCGCAGGTCGAGACCGCCACCACCCCGCAGGAGGCACGCCAGGCGGAACAGTCGCTCAAGGAATACACCGATGTGCCCGTCACCACGCCCGGCACCACCAGCCCCGCCGGGGCGCGGTCTCACATAGCAAACCCGCCGAGCACGCCCACCTCCGAAAAGACGGCGGCCAGGCACGGTGCCGCGATCGAGGGCGAGGACCTCCCCAGCGCCCCGACACGCCCGCTGCTGCGTCCGGGCGATGCGCCGACCGGCTCGGGACACACCGAGCTACCACCGCGGCAGAGGCCGGCACGCATCGAGCCTCCCGCCCCGCAGCCCGGCTCCGACGTCACCCAACTCCAGGCATCGCGCTCCCGTTTCGCGACGACCTCCGCGGAAGGCACGGCACTGCCCACGGCGCCCGAGGAGGCGTTGCCCGAGCCGCTGTCGGTGGGTCGGATGCTGGCTGTGCTGGAGAAGCTGCCGCGGGAGGAGTTCCAGCAGCTGATGGCCCGAGCGGGCGGGATCGTGTCGTCGTTCGGCCGAGTGCGGGCGTTGGGGTGGGATGCGGAGTCGGAGGCGCAGCGCGCTGGGCAGCGGACAGGTCTGGTACGGGTTGCCTACGCGCTGCACACCGATCAGGGACTGGTGCGGGAGTTGGCACGCCTCAGCGCGGCGAGTAGCGAGCGTAGGCCCCTGCCGGGCCTGGCAGGTGGCGCACCGGCGGGTGTCGCACCGCGTCGGGACGAGCCTGAGGCCGGGGAGACTTCAGGGCTGGTGCCCGCAGCACCGTCCGGCCAGGCGCCGAGGGTGCCTGGTGACGTGGCACAGGCAGTTCCGTCCCCGCCCGCCCCTGCCCATCCGGGCATCGACTCGGATGAGGACCGACAACCCGTGGCACAGGCGCCGTTGTCAGCCGCGCACGGTCCCGGCCAGGCCGCGGGCAGCAGCGCGCCACAGGCGCCCGGGCAGGACGGACACAGCACACCCGAGCACCCGACGCCGGAACAGGTCGCTGGCCCGTCTAGCCATGTCGAGGCGCTGGGCCAGGAACCGGTCTGGGGCATGCCGGTCGGGCTGCCGTACGCCCATCCGCTCGTCGCGGGCCAGCAGGCACCGTGGTTTTTCCCAGCCGGCACGGCGCCCTGGATGCCCTGGCTTGTGTTGCACCCCGCGGCTGGTGCGGCGCCCTGGCCTGCGGTCTGGCCGGCCTCGCACTGGCCAGGACATGCCCAGGCCCCAGCGGCAGTTTCCATGGTGCCGTTGGACTCGTCGGTCCTCGGGAGGGTCCAGGGCCCGGCCGACACGTCGGCGGAACACGGCTTGGAGTCAGTGCAAGCCATGTCGGAGTCGTCGCCTTCCAGGGCACCTGGCGGCACGGCCGACGAAGCGGCCGGTGGAACAGCCGACGAAGCGGCCGGTGGAACAGCCGACATGCAGACAGATGTGATGTCCGCCCCTGCACCCGCCACGCCACCTGGTCCGCTCCATGCGGCAGAGGACGCGCAGTTGGAGACCAGCCGCCCCCATCCGGACCCCACCGCGTCAGGCACCAACCCGCCAGACTCCGATCGTATGCCCGACTGGATGGCGATGTATCTGCAAAGCCACCTGAAGCAGCGCACATTGATGCAGTACCGCGTGGACAACTCCCAGCGGCTGGCGGGTGCGTTGCGCACACTTATCCAAGAGGCAATTCTTGAGCCCGGAAGGCGCCTGCCATCGCAACATGGGCTGAGTCAGACACTGGGGATCGGTGGGCAGGTAGTGCGACGGGCGTACGACCTGCTGGTCCGGGAGCACCTGCTGACCACGAGGTCGGGCCGGGGTACGTGGGTCTCCAGCAATGAGGGCGAGAACGGAACGACCGGCGCGGGGCCTTCGCAGGTGGCGTGGGAGGAGCGGGGGCCGGGGGAGCCGGTGGCCTTCCAGAGGCCGGTCTCTCCGGTTCCGATGGATACCGGTACCGGTCCGGAGGCCGACACCCCTGTCCCCCACGAAACTGGAACGGGAACCGGGGAGGCTCTACTACCGGATGACCCCTGGCTTGACATCCTTTTTCAGGATAACTGGGGGAGTTTCCAGGCCCTCTTGGGCATGCCGCCCGGCTCAGGGGCCGAGACCGAGGGCTGGGGGCCGTTCCCCGCGGTGCCATTGTCCGGAGGCGACGGCAGCACCGCGGTGCCGCTGCCACGGTTCAGCCCTGTGAGCTCGGTGCCGGATGCCGTTGCGCTCGATGGCTCGGAAGTGACGGGCAGAGACATCGGCGTGCCGCGCGAGGCCGGTACACCAGCGCCGCTGTCGTCGTCCGGGACCGCGGGCTTGTACGCCGATGGGCCCGAACCGTCGCCCCACGGCGCCCACCTCCAGGAGGGACTGGATGACATCCTGCGTCACCTGGCGGAGACCAACCCCGAGATACTGGCAGAAATGCGGAGTCAGTCGGCGGCGGACGGTCCCGGCCGTGTAGGTGCTCCGGGCGCGGCCACGGATGTGCTC
>CBFHCJ010000541.1:0-4996 GCA_965654005.1 uncultured Streptomyces sp.
GGCCGCGGTCAGCTTGCGGACCGCGTCGGTCGTGGCCTCGGCGAGCCTGGCGTGGAGTTCCTTGTCCATGAGGGCCGGGCTGTCCGGAGTGAGGGAGTGGATCTGGTAGAGGTCGAGCCGGTCGCCGAGCAGCGCGGCGGTCTCGGCGCGCTGCCGCTCGTACGTGGCGACACTGTGGTCCTTGACCTCGTGCTGCTCGGCGTCGGTGGTCCAGCCCGCGGTGTAGGTGTAGCCCCACTTGCTGCCGACGATGACGTCGTCGATGTCGGGGCGGGCGCTGCGCCAACCGGCGACGAACTCCTCGGAGCGGCCGTACGAGCGGGCCACGTCGAAGTAGCGGACGCCCTGGGCGTAGGCGGCGTCCAGGAGTTCATGGGTGCGCTCGCGCAGGGCGTCGACGCTGCGGACGGACGGGAGGTCCTGCTCGCGGCCGAGGTTGATATAGCCGGGGCGGCCGACGGCGGCGAGGCCCAGGCCGATGTGGCAGGTGGGAGTCGTCGCTGAGGCGGTTGGGGTCTCCCCTGCTCGAACGGAGTTGAGAGCTTGGGGAAGGGCGAAGGGCATCGCGGGCTCCGTTCGGTCGGCTCCTTGCGGCTCCCGACCAACCTAACCCGCGACGCCCTTCGCGTATGCGACCTGCTACTACCTGCTACTTCTTCTGCTTCGCGGTGGCCCACCCGTGTTGGGCCGCCACGTCCGCCTTCACCTCGGCGAGCTGGACGGCGACCGCCTCGGGCGCCGTACCGCCGCGGCCGTTGCGGGAGGCGAGGGCGCCGGGGACGTTGAGGACGGACCGCACTTCGGGCGTCAGATGGGCGGAGATCTTCGCGAACTGCTCGTCCGTGAGCCCGTCCAGCTCCTTGCCCTCCGCCTCGGCGGCCTTGACGCACTCGCCCGCGACCTCGTGTGCGACACGGAACGGCACGCCCTGCTTGACCAGCCACTCGGCGATGTCGGTGGCCAGCGAGAAGCCGGCCGGGGCCAGTTCCTCCATGCGCTCCCGGTGCACGGTCAGCGTCGCCATCATGCCGGTGAACGCCGGGAGCAGGACCTCCAGCTGGTCGATGGAGTCGAAGACCGGCTCCTTGTCCTCCTGGAGGTCGCGGTTGTACGCGAGCGGCAGCGCCTTGAGCGTCGCCATGAGACCCGTCAGATTGCCGATCAGGCGGCCGCTCTTGCCGCGCGCGAGCTCCGCGATGTCCGGGTTCTTCTTCTGCGGCATGATCGAGGAGCCGGTGGAGAAGGCGTCGTGGAGCGTGACGAAGGAGAACTCCTTCGTGTTCCAGATGATGACCTCCTCGGCGATCCGGGAGAGGTTCACGCCGATCATCGCGGTGATGAACGCGAACTCTGCGACGAAGTCACGGGAGGCCGTGCCGTCGATGGAGTTGGCCGAGCTGCCGTGCTCGAAGCCGAGGTCTTCCGCGACCGCCTCCGGGTCGAGGCCGAGGCTGCTGCCCGCGAGCGCGCCCGACCCGTACGGCGATACGGCCGTGCGCTCGTCCCACTGACGCAGCCGCTCGGCGTCCCGGGACAGGGCCTGGACGTGCGCGAGGACGTGGTGCGCGAAGAGCACCGGCTGGGCGTGCTGAAGGTGGGTGCGGCCGGGCATCGCCACGTCCGGGTGGGCCTCCGCCAGGCCGATCAGGGCGTCCTGGAGCTCGGCGATCAGACCGCCGATCGTGCGGGCGTGGTCGCGCAGATACATCCGGAAGAGCGTCGCGACCTGGTCGTTGCGGGACCGGCCGGCGCGGAGCTTACCGCCGAGGTCGGGGCCCAGGCGCTCGAGGAGCCCGCGCTCCAGGGCGGTGTGGACGTCCTCGTCGGCGATGGTGCCGGTGAAGGAGCCGTCCGCCACGTCCGCCTCGAGCTGGTCGAGTCCCGCGAGCATACGGGTCAGCTCGTCCTCGGTGAGGAGCCCGGCCTTGTGCAGCACGCGCGCGTGGGCACGGGAACCGGCGATGTCGTAGGGCGCGAGCCGCCAGTCGAAGTGGACGGACGCGGACAGCTTCGCCAGGGCCTCGGCGGGACCGTCGGCGAAACGGCCGCCCCAGAGCCGTACGTCACCGCTGTTGCTGCTCACTTGCGTTGCTCCTCAAAGATGGCGATGTGCGACCGCCTCCCCACTCTCGGCAAGCGGGGAGGCGGCTGTCAGGCTGGTGCGCGCGAGGTGACCGGCGTTGTCACGCGAGGTCTCGCCGACGTAGTTACGCCAGGTCCCGCTTCGCCGCGATCTTCGACGACAGGCTGTAGATGTCGATGAAGCCCTTGGCCGCGGCCTGGTCGAAGGTGTCGCCGGTGTCGTAGGTGGCGAGGTTGAAGTCGTACAGCGACGACTCCGAGCGCCGGCCCGTGACGACCGCGCGGCCGCCGTGCAGGGTCATCCGGATGTCACCGGAGACGTGCTGGTTGGCCTCGTTGATGAAGCCGTCCAGAGCGCGCTTGAGCGGGGAGAACCACTGGCCGTCGTAGACCAGTTCGCCCCAGCGCTGCTCGACCTGCCGCTTGTAGCGGGCGAGTTCGCGCTCGACGGTGACGTTCTCCAGCTCCTGGTGGGCGGCGATCAGAGCGATCGCGCCCGGAGCCTCGTACACCTCGCGGGACTTGATGCCCACGAGCCGGTCCTCGACCATGTCGATCCGGCCGATGCCCTGGGCGCCGGCGCGCTCGTTGAGCTGCTGGATGGCCTGCAGGACGGTGACGGGCTTGCCGTCGATGGCGACCGGGACGCCCTCCTTGAAGGTGATGATCACCTCGTCGGCCTCCCGGGGGACGGGCCGGGTGGTGGTGTACTCGTTGTTGTCCGCGGAGGGGGCGGTGCACGTGTACTACAGGAAGCCCCTGTAGACCGCGCGCCCGAAGACGTTCTGGTCGATGGAGTACGGGGACTTCTTGGTGGTGGCGATCGGGAGCTGCTTCTCCTCGCAGAAGGCGATCGCCTTGTCGCGGGTCATCGCGTAGTCGCGGACCGGGGCGATGCACTTGAGGTCGGGGGCGAGGGCGACGATGCCGGCCTCGAAGCGGACCTGGTCGTTGCCCTTGCCGGTGCAGCCGTGGGCGACCGTGTCGGCGCCGTGCTTCTTGGCGGCGGCGACGAGGTGCTTGACGATCGTCGGCCGGGAGAGGGCGGAGACCAGCGGGTAGCGGTCCATGTAAAGGGCGTTGGCCTTGATCGCCGGGAGGCAGTACTCATCGGCGAACTCGTCCTTGGCGTCGGCGACCTCCGCCTCGACGGCACCGCAGGCGAGCGCGCGCTTGCGGATGACGTCCAGGTCCTCGCCGCCCTGGCCGACGTCCACGGCAACGGCGATGACCTCGGCGCCCGTCTCCTCGGCGATCCAGCCGATGGCGACGGAGGTGTCCAGACCGCCGGAGTAGGCGAGTACGACGCGCTCGGCCACGGTTTTCTCCTCACAGTGCATTCGCTGACATGCATGAGTATGCAGGAGTCTGCATGGTTCGTCAATCCGGGGCATCAGGCCGCGCCCACTCGAACCGACCGACCAGGGTCTGGAAGAGGTTCTTCGCCGGGACCAAGCCGCGGGGCCTGGGCTCCCCGGCCGCCTGCACGCTCACCAAGTGACGTGACAGGCACCGTGGCCGCCCCGCGCGCCGGCCGGGCCGGCCACGGGTAGGGGGCGGACGCCGGGACGACCGAACACCGGACGACCGGACGCCGCAATTCCTTAGACAGTCGAAGGGATTTCACCAATAATCGTCAGACATGGGAAAGACTCATGAACGCATAGACGGCCGACTGCGTACATTCATCGAGGCGCAACCCCTCTTCTTCACCGCCACCGCTCCTTTGTCCGGCGACGGCACGGTCAACCTCTCCCCCAAGGGACTCAAGGGCTCGTTCGCCGTCATCGACGAACGCACCGTCGCCTACCTGGACTTCGCCGGATCCAACGCCGAGACCATCGCGCACCTGCGGGAGAACGGCCGGATCACCCTCCCCGCTTCAAGGACCTCCTCACGCGTTTCCCGGACATCAACCCGAAGCTGCACGGTCTGCGCGCGATCATCGTCGTGACCGCCGAACGGGTCAGGGACTCCTGCGGCTACGCGGTTCCCTTCATGTCGTACGAAGAGGACCGCGATCTGCACGGCAGGCGGTTCGCACGTGAGGACGACGCCTCCCTCAGTGACTACTTCCGGGGGAAAGAGCGCATCGAATCCAGCCTGGACGGCCTGCCGGGGCTTCCGTTGCCGTTGCCGCCGTCTACGTTCTGATCCATGCGCCATGGTGTCGTCGTCGCCTCCCTCGCCTCCGCCTCACTCCTCCTTCTCGGTGCCGCGCCGGACCCGACCGAGGACTCACCGCTGCCGGAGCGGATGGCGGACGCCGGCGGCGGCACCCAGTTGATCACGGCTCAGGCGCCCACGGCCGGCTCGACAACGGGCACGGTCAGCTGGTGGGACCGCCAGGGCGGGCGGTGGGTGAAGGCCGGTTCTGCGGCTACGCGGTTCGGTGGGAACGGGCTCGCCGAAGGCGGCTCGCGCAAGCAGGGCACGAACACGACGCCGACGGGTCTGTACGACCTGCCGTACGCGTTCGGGATCAAGGCCGCGCCTGCGGGCACGAGGGCGCCGTACCGCCGCGTGCACCAGGACTCATGGTGGTGCCAGGACAATGACTCCGCCTCCTACAACCGCTGGACGGAGCCCCTCGCCGCCGACTGCCGCGCCTCCGAGTCGGAGCATCTGATCGCCCACGACCCGCAGTACGCGTACGCCTTCGTCATCGGGTTCAACTATCAAAAGCCGGTGCGGGAGCGCGGCGCGGGCATCTTTCTGCACGTCAACGGCAAGGCGGCGACGGAAGGGTGCGTGTCGGTGCCGGAGGATGCGATGCGGCGGATTCTGGAGTGGGTGGATCCTTCACGGGGCCCGCGTATCGCGATCGGGACGGCGAGCGGGCCGACCGCGATCACTCGTTACTAGTCGGCGACTTCGCACATGGGGGTATCAGGTCTCCAGCCAGCGGGGGCGG
>CBFHCJ010000542.1:0-4994 GCA_965654005.1 uncultured Streptomyces sp.
CCGTCCTCGTCTTCGACCTCGGCGGCGGTACCTTCGACGTCTCCCTGCTGGAGATCGGCGACGGCGTCATCGAGGTCAAGGCCACCAACGGCGACACCCACCTCGGCGGCGACGACTGGGACCAGCGGGTCGTCGACCACCTCGTCACCCGCTTCAAGGGGCAGTACGGCATCGACCTCGCCACCGACAAGATGGCCCTGCAACGACTGCGCGAGGCCGCCGAGAAAGCCAAGATCGAACTGTCGAGCTCCACCGAGACCACCGTCAACCTCCCCTACATCACCGCCTCCGCCGAGGGCCCCCTGCACCTCGAGGAGCGGCTGACCCGCGCCCAGTTCCAGGAACTCACCGCCGACCTGCTCGACCGCTGCAAGAACCCGTTCCACCAGGCGGTCAAGGACGCGGGCGTGAAACTGTCCGCGATCGACCACGTCATCCTCGTCGGCGGCTCGACCCGTATGCCCGCCGTCACCGAACTGGTCAGGGAACTCACCGGAAAGGACCCCCACAAGGGCGTCAACCCCGACGAGGTGGTCGCCGTCGGAGCGGCCCTGCAGGCCGGTGTCCTACGCGGCGACGTCAAGGACGTCCTGCTGCTCGATGTCACTCCGCTGTCCCTCGGCATCGAGACCAAGGGCGGCATCATGACCAAACTCATCGAACGCAACACGACCATCCCGACCCGGCGTTCGGAGATCTTCACGACCGCCGAGGACAACCAGCCGTCCGTCGGTATCCAGGTCTACCAGGGCGAACGCGAGATCGCCGCGTACAACAAGAAACTCGGCGTCTTCGACCTGACCGGGCTGCCGCCCGCACCCCGCGGGGTGCCGCAGATCGAGGTGGCCTTCGACATCGACGCGAACGGCATCATGCACGTCTTTGCGAAGGACCTGGCGACAGGTCGCGAGCAGAAGATGACGGTGACCGGCGGTTCCGCGCTCCCCAAGGACGACATCGACCGGATGATGCGGGACGCGGAACAGTACGCGGAGGAGGACCGCAGGCGCCGGGAGGCCGCCGAGACACGCAACCAGGCCGAGCAACTCGTCTACCAGACCGAGAAGTTCGTACGGGACAACGAGGAGCGCATCCCGGCCGACACCAAGGGCGAGGTCACGGCCGCGGCGGGCGAGCTGAAGGAGCAGCTGAAGGGCGAGGCCGACACGGCGGCACTGCGCGCGGGGATGGACAAACTCGCCACCGTCAGCCAGAGGATGGGCCAGGCCATGTACGCCCAGGCGCAGCAGACGCCGACCGAGGGCGCCGGGCAGCGCACGTCCCCCCAGGACGAAGAGGGAGTCGTGGACGCTGAGATCGTCGACGACGACAAGGACGCGAAAGGCGGCGCGGCATAAGGGCGTGGGCCGCCCGGCTCACGGCTTGCGGGCGACCCCCGCGTACACCGGCACGATGCCCTCCGCCTGGGCCGTCACGTCCGAACAGGGCCCGTGCGGTGCCTGCCGGGGCGATGGCGCCGTACGCGCGCATCCACGTCATGCGGACCTGCCCCGCAAACGGCCGGGCATTGCGTCCGGGCATTGCGCCCGGCCAGGCGGTAGTCGGAGGACCGCGAAGAACATGACGGGGGAGGCACGGGAACGGCATCGGTCATCGGTCATCGGTCATCGGTCATCGGTCATCGGTCAGAAAGCGTCGCGGTACTCCTGGAGGATCTTCCTTGTGCGCCGCACGGACGCCGCCTTCGCGGACATGTGGTCCAGCACCTCCAGATGCATGGCCACCTCGGCACGAGAGTCGAGATACAGGGCACCCGTCAGATACTCGCTGTAGACCATGTCGGGCAGCTCCGGCTCCGCGAAACGGAACAGCACGAACGGGGTGTACGTCCCCGGATGCGGCCCGGAGGCGTACTCGGCGATCTGCAACGTGATGTCGGGGCTCTCGGTGGCCTCCAGCAGCCGGTCCAGTTGGTCGCGCATCACCTGCGAGCGGATGCTGACCGGGCGCCGCAACACCGTCTCGTCCATGATCACCCACAGATGGGGCGGATTCTCCCGGGCGAGCAGCTTCTGCCGCGCCAGGCGCAAGCCCACATGCCGATCGATGTCCTGGGAGCAGACCTGCCCGACCGTCCCCGCCGCCAGCACAGCACGCGCGTACTCCTCCGTCTGCAACAGCCCCGGCACGAAGTGCGGCTCGTACGAGCGGATGAGGCGGGCGTCACCTTCAAGGCTGACATGCAGACTGAACCAGTCCGGCAGCACATCGTGGTAACGCTGCCACCAGCCGGGCTGGTTGGCCTCCTCGGCCAGCCCGACGAACGCGGCGACCTCCTCGTCCGGCACACCGTACGTAGTCAGCAGCAACTGCACATACGGGATCTTCAGCGCGACCTCGGCCATCTCCATGCGCCGCACCGTCGCCGCGGCGACCCGCAGCACGTCCGCCGCCTGCTCGCGCCTGAGCCCGGCGGCCTCCCGCAACTCCTGCAGCCGCCGCCCGAGCACCACCTGCCCCACGGTGGGCGCAGTACGCCGCTCGCTCACGCCACACCTCCCCTACGCGCCCAAGTATGCGTGCAGTGTGACATGTTCGAGTGGAAGTCTCATGGGGACGAGGGGGGTGAATGCCTCCGGTGACCAGGGTTGGGCTTTTGTGCGGTGCCCGTACGCGCGATGCCCGAAGTGAGGGGAAGCATGAGCAGCTCCTCACTCGGCCGCGATCTGCCCGTCTCGACGAAGCGCCGGAGTCGAGGTACCGGCCGCGCGTACGACGCCCCGCCGAGGGGGCACGAGGAGCAGCAGTCGGACGAGCGAAGGCCAGACGAGGGACGACAGCAGACCGAAGACACACACCCTGTCACGACGACCGGAAGCCCTCGCGGATCGTCCGGCGGGAGCTCGGGGTCAGCGGCCGTCGTAGCCCGCCGTCGGCATCGACAGTCGGCGGTGGACGCGGGCCTTCATCTGGGCGTCGTACGAGGGTTCCGCGCGGCCCACCGTCTCTACGCGGACGCCACGCCGGGCGCACTCCGCGGTGAACTCCTCCACGGAGGACAGGGCCCGCTCCAGGACTCGGCGGCTGGGGGCCACGAACAGGTCGACCAGGCCCGCGTCCACGTCCGCCCACAGCGCGCAGTGGTCCGGGCGCAGGCCTCGTACCAGGAGTTCCCGCGTCACCACGAACCCCTGTTCCGCCGCCCAGCGCGCGCACATCGCGTGCTGGCTGCGGGAGTCGACGAGGAAGGGGTCCTCGTCCAACTCCTCCAACGGGGTCAGACTGGCGATCGCCGTGACGCGGACCGTGGCCGGCCGACCGGAGGCCTCGCGCCTGCCGGAGGCACCGTGCCCACCGGAGGCACCGTGCCCGCCGGAGGCGCCGTGCCTGCCGGAGGTGCCGTGCGCATCTCCCATGGTGTCCACCTCACCTCAGGGTTTCGCCGCCGACCCTACTCCTGCCCGTAGGCTCGGGGGGAGTCGCGCGAAGGAGGCGAAGGGGTGCCGGTGGAGTTCACTCGGTGGGCCACGCCACCTGGACGATCGTGGACTCGGGGACGCGGGTCCTGACCGACCCGCTGTTCGTGCGCCGTCTCGCCCATCTGCGGCGGTGCCGGGATGCCCCGTCGGCGCCCGAGGCGGCGGTCGCGGACGTGGCGCTGGTCTCGCATCCGCACGCCGACCATCTGCATGTGCCGCACTGGCCCGCCTGGGGCCGTCGCCGGCCCGCCTGGGGCAGGAATGGGGAGGGCAGCAACAGGGAGGGCTCAGTCCAGCACCCGAGACGCCCCCACCGGCAGGTCCCACAGGTCCTCGCGGGCCAGTCCCGCCCGCTCCCAGGCCGCCCGCACCCGCGTCAGCGGTTCCAGGACCGGCTCCGCGGACAGTACGAACGTGGCCCAGTGCATGGGCGCCATCCGCCGCGCCCCGAGGTCGACGGTGGCGCGGACCGCCTCCTCAGGGTCGCAGTGGACGTCACCGAGCCACCACCGTGGGTCGTACGCGCCGATCGGCATCAGCGCCAGGTCGATTCCCGGGTAGCGGCGGCCGATGCGCTCGAACCAGTGGCCGTACCCGGTGTCGCCCGCGAAGTACACGCGCCGCCCGTCGGGAGCGGTCAGCACCCAGCCACCCCACAACGACCGGCAGGTGTCGGTCAGCGTGCGCTTGGACCAGTGATGGGCGGGGACGAAGTCGAAGCGGACGCCGTCGAGTTCGACACCCTCCCACCAGTCCAGCTCGGTGACACAGGTGAACCGGCGCCGCCGGAACCAAGGGGCGAGCCCGGCCGGCACGAAGACGGGGGTGTCACGAGGGAGTTGGCGCAGGGTGGGGGCATCGAGGTGGTCGTAGTGGTTGTGGCTGATGACGACTCCGTCGATGTGCGGCAGGGCGCTCCAGGCGACGCCGACGGGCGTGATCCGGGCGGGCGTGCCGAGGATGCGGCGCGACCAGACGGGGTCGGTGAGGACGGTCAGCCCACCGATCCGCACCACCCAACTGGCGTGCCCCGCCCAGGAGACGGCGACCGTGCGCGCGTCGATGTGCGGCAGCGGCCCCGGCTCGTAGGGCAGCATCGGGATGTCCCTGAGGGCCTCGGGTCCGGGCCGCACCGCGCCCTCGCGGGCGAAGCGGGCGAATGCCTTGAGGCCGGGCAGGGGTGCGGTCAGCCGGTCCATGAAGGAGCGCGGCCACAGACGGCGCTCGTCGAGCGGGCGCGGTTCGGCGAGCGGCGGGATCGGGGTCTGGGTCGGCGCCCCGGGGCCCGGGCCGATCAGGGACGTGGACGCCGGATCGTCTGCGGCCGCATGGGCCGATACGGTGCTCGTGGTCGACTCGGACTGCTGCGTCATCGAGGAGGCTCCCATCGCTGAGCGTCGTCGCGTAGATCGTCGAAGACCGATCCCAGGTGGATCAACGCGCGTTGCACGTGCGGCAGTTCCAACGGAGCGGATGCATCGAGGCATTGGGCGCGTTCCGCGGCCGTCGTGCCGAGGAAACCGCCGGTGGTCAGGCGGACGCGCAGCGCCCCAA
>CBFHCJ010000543.1:0-4994 GCA_965654005.1 uncultured Streptomyces sp.
GCTGACGAACTTCGTAGACTCCGCGGACTGCGCTCGCTCCACCGCGGCCACCACGCACGTCGGCGATGGCAGGCACCCGTCCGCCCCCAACAACCCGACGAGAAGGCCCCATGAAGAAATCACCCGACATGGGGTGTACTACGAGTGGCGCACTTCCGACTGCCACCGCTCGTGGTAGAGATCCACGAGCCCGGCGGCTGGGTGGGCGGCCGGGTCGAGGAGGCTGGTGAGCAGGCGCCACTGCTCGGTGCGGACGGTGCCATCGGCCAGGGTCAGGGTGACGGACGCCTCGATGACGCGGACGGTCAAAAGGACGGGCAGGACGCCGTAGCCGATCCGGGCCAGGTAGGAGCCGTCGCCCAGGTGCCGGAATGGGGTGGGTATCCGGCGGGCGGAGGAGCGCACCAAAAACTGGGCGCCGGTCGCCTGGACGTCCCGGGCGAACTCATTTGCATCGAAGCCGGCATCGGCCAGCAGGAGCATCGTGTGGTCCAGCGCGCTGAGCAGGCGGCCTGCATAGGTGAGTTCGCCGTCGCTCTCGGGGCCGAACGCGGCGGCCAACACGGCGCGGGTGCCGCACTCGACCAGGACCACGAGTCGCAGCAGGGGGTAGCCGAACTCCACGCGCTCGCCCACCCGCTTGGGATAGCGCCATGTGAGCGCCTCCTCATCGGGCACGTGCAGCAAGGTGCCGTCCACGGCCACGGTCCGAAGCCCTCGATAGAACGAACCGGCCTGCCCGAGGTGGGCGACGGGTCCGGCGAGGATCTCGAACAGTCGCCGCAACGGTGCCGCTCCTATTCGCCGTCGGGCCCTGGACAGCGAGGAGATCGCCGGACGCACCAATGGCAGTCCCTCCAGCCCCGCCGTCAACTTGCCCCACACGCCCCGATAGGAACATTCCTCGAACAGGGCCAGCGCGAGGACGAAGTAGACCACGACCTGGGACGGCAGCAGCCGCAGCCGCTTCTCACGTGACCCGGTCTCCTCGATCACCGTGTCCACCAGCACGAAGTCCACAATCTGGGTCAACTCGCCTAAGTGGCCGGGCGCGTACACACCCCCGGCCGCCTCGACCGTGCGCGTGATGACAGACTTCTCCTGCAACGGGACTCCCGATGATCTTCTTGCTCGACACAAGCTGATCTATCAGGACGTCCCGTTGCGTCATTCACCAGGGCTTGACCTGCGACCCAGGCTCAAACGCAACGGCGTTGGCCTGCGTTCAGATCGATGATCTTCTTGGGCGGGGTGACGTTCAGGGCGGTGAAGATGTCGCGTTGGGGTTTGGTGAGGTCGGTGGCCTGGCGGAAGGTGCCGGCGGGGCCGGTGTACGTGACGGCGTGCAGGCGGTCCAGTTCCTTGCGCAGGCGGTTCCAGGTCTGGCCGGTGGAGGTCTCGGCGACGCGGATCAGGAGCAGGGCGAGCCAGACAGAGCACGACGTGGGCGCGTATGCGGTCCTCGCGGTGGTGGTAGACCGGGCGGAGATCGATGATCTGCTTCATGTCCCTCCAGCCTCGTTCCACCTCGGCCCTGGACAGGGCGAGCCGCTCGGACGTGCCGCCGACCGCGGACAGCACAGCCACAGCGGACGGCGGCGTCTGCACGGTCGGTCGCTGCCTGCCGAAGAGTGATGTCAAGGCCGTCAGATACATAGTGGTCCGGCGAACGGGTTGCTTCGGCGTCGTGGGGCGAACCGACGAGTACGGTGGTCCAACATTGCATCGTGATCACGGCCTGGCTCACGTTAGGTCCGGAACGCCCCTCGCGGCCGGTGACTCCTCAGCTCGGGATCACCGGCACGAGCAGGTGTGAGGCGTGCTCGCCGCCGGAGTGGACGGTCGCACCCTCCGCGCTCCTCCGGTCGGCCGGGTCGTTGTGGGCGAGCCCCGGGTGGAGGTCGTCGTCGTTCGTGAGGAGCTGCAGCTGAAGCCGCTGCCCCGGCTCGAGTGTGAGCGACGTCGGCCAGAACTCGACTTCCAGCAGCGTCGGTACCCCCGGCTCAAGGGGCTGGAGCTCGTCGTGGGTGTGCCAGGGGCGGTAGGGAAGGCTGCGCTCGGGATCGAGTTTGCGGTGGGACGCGCGCAGCCAGCCGATCGCCATCGGCACCGGTGTCAACTTGCCGTGCGGGCCGAGCGCGGGGATGCGTTCACCGTTCGCGTCGTACTGTTCCAGCCGGACGAAGGCGTCGAGGTCGTCCGCCACGTGTGAGACCCAGAGTCGGAGCGCGACCGGACCGGTCAGCTCCAGCCGCTCGGTCGCCACGAAGTCGAAGGTGGCCGGATACGGCAGTGTCCCCTCCGTTGGTGCCTCCCAGTTTAGCGTCTCCTTGTGGAGGTAGAGTCGGCGCCACTGCGTCCGGGCCAGGGGCCACTCCTGCTCGTCGCGCCACTCGGTCTCGTGTCCGCGGCGGATCGCGAGCCGCACGGGCGGGAGACCGTCCATCGCCGTCTCGTCACCCTTTAGGAAGCGGTCCAAGAAGCGCAACTGCAGCTCTTTGCCCCAGTCCGAGTAGTAGGGGTCGATGTGGGAGCCGACGTGGACGACAAGCCACTTGTGGTCCGACGCCGCGCCAAGCCAGCCCTCGATGTTGCCGCGCAGGTGGAGGTGGATGGAACCCCAGTTGCCGGCCGACAGCACCGGCACGGTCACCCGTGACAGATCGACGGTTCGTTCGCGGTACCAGTCGTCGAGGAGGTCACGCGACCCCAGCTCCTCAAGCAGGTCGGAGAAGTCGTCGGAGCTCCGCTGGGGCTCGATCTGCGTCTGCCACCAGCCCTCCATGCCTCCGTTGGCGTAGATACCGCCCTGCCGGCCGGATTCGCGGTACCAGTCGGTGAGCCCCTCCCACGCCACCAACGCGGCGAGGTGCGGCGGCTGCAGCGCTGCGACACGCCAGCCCATCACCGAATACCACGAGATGCCGCTCGAAGCGACCTTCCCCGTCGACCACGGCTGGGTCCCGCACCACTCGATCACATCGTAGAAGTCCTCGATCTCCTTGGGGCTGTCGAGGTCGAGCCGCCCGGGTGACTTCCCGCTCCCCCTGGTGTCGGCACGGACCACCGCGTATCCGCGCGCTGTCCACCACTCGGGACTGGGTGTCTCCCACACGGCGTGGTCACCCTGGTCGGCGACTTCGTAGAGCGGGTAGCGCTCCGGCCAGTGCACGTCCTTCCCGTACGGGCTCATCGAGGCGATCACCGGTACCGGCGCGTCGCCGTCGGGCCGGAAGACGTTCACGGCGATCGGCGACCCGCCGCGGGTCTCCACCATGACATCCCGTTGTATCTGCATACGCTTCACTCCTTCTCATCCGGCCACGTCCACCCGCGCCGGGAAGTCAGGGCGCAGGAAGTCGAAATGGCACCCAGGCGTAGCCGCACGGAGGTCGCGCGGGGATGTGGCACTGCACCGGCGGGCGAGTTGCTCCGGGCTGAGCACCACCCGGATGGTGCCCGCCGCCACGTCCAGCTCGATCTCGTCTCCGTCGCGCAGCAGTCCCAGCGAGCAGCCGACGCGGCCTCCGGCGTGATGTGCCTCGACCCCCCGAACCGCCACTGGGGCGCGCGCTCCTCGATGAGTTCGGCGGGGTC
Source organism: uncultured Streptomyces sp. (assembly GCA_965654005.1). Classification (GTDB taxonomy): domain Bacteria; phylum Actinomycetota; class Actinomycetes; order Streptomycetales; family Streptomycetaceae; genus Streptomyces. The sequence goes on from CBFHCJ010000543.1 coordinate 3,598, forward strand.
TACGGCGAAGGCGAACGGCATGGTGCGGCCCTCCAGGGAGCGAGACGGTGGGAAAGTGATTCCCCGACACCCTCAAGCGTATATCGTAGTGCATCAATGCACTACGATGCATCTATAGAATGGCGTCACCGTGAACCGAGTAACCGACAGTGACTTTGAGGCGAGGGGACCTACGTGACCCGTTCACCGGAGGCAGCCAAGAGCCCGGCGGGCCCGACCGAGCAGCCGATGGGCCGCAGGGAGCGGCAGCGGCAGCGGATCCGCTCCGCGATCCTGGGTGCCGCCCTGGAGTTGTTCGCCGAACAGGGCTACGCCGCCACGACCATCGACCAGATCGCGGAACGTGCCGACCTTGCCCGCCGAACCGTCTTCAACCACTTCCCCCGCAAGCGGGACATGCTGGATGCCTGGAGGGCCGAGCGCCGGGAGCTCGTGGCCGCCCGGCTGTGCGATGACGGCGTCCGCCGAGCCCCTGCCCGCCGCCAGCTCGAACTCCAGATAGAGGTCCTGGCCGAGGTGAACGAGGAGAACCCCAGGATGGCCCGTGTCCTCTCGCTGGGCTGGCTGAGCGAACTGGAAACCTTCGAGAGCCCCTTCCCGGTCTTCGATTCGTTCCTCGCCAGCATCCGCGTCGGCCAGGAGGACGGCGACTTCCGGCCCTCCGTGACCCCGGAAACCGTCGCGGAAACACTCAGCGCCGTTTACACCGAAACCCTCCACCGCTGGCTCCAGGCACGTCAGCACACCGACAAGCCGTTCCCTCTTGGCCCGGCCCTTCGGGCGAAGCTCGACCTCCTTCTTGACGGCCTGGCGACGCCGCAGGACTGACTGACGGCACCTCGGGACCGGTGACGCGCCACATCCACATCCCGCCGCGGCCGGTGTGCCGACCCGGCGGACCTCGACGCGAACTCAGGCACACACCGAGACCTTGCCAGCGCGACCGCCTGGGTCCAGCCGGGGCGCGAGCGACTGCTGCGCGCTGTTCACTTTGGGTGCAGATCTGATGAGGGTGTTGTCGATCAGGCCGTGAGTATGAGCTGGTCGCGGTAGCGGGCCTGGTGGTTGCGGGCGAGTTCCTGCTGCTCGTGCCAGGACCAGTAGGTGTCGAAGTCGCCGTTGGCGCGCAGGGCGCGGAGCTTGAGCACGGCTTCGGCACCGGGCAGGCCCCAGCGGGCCCCGGTGATGTCGAGCCGGTCTTTGACCAGGTGGCGGCAGGCTCCTTCGATGATGCCGGTGGCGATGGGCCAGCCGCGTTCCAGCGCGGTGTCGTAGCGCAGGTAGGGGGCCTTGTTACGGAGGTAGCCGATGGCATCGTCGATGCCCTTGCGTCGCTTCTTCTTCAGCCGGGCGGCGCGGGCGGCTGTCTGCAGGGCGGCCGCGGCCTGTTCGGCGCC
>CBFHCJ010000544.1:0-4990 GCA_965654005.1 uncultured Streptomyces sp.
CGCCTCCCTCACGACCGGCCTCACCGCGCGCGGCTGGCGGACCACACATGTCCAGGCGGCCTCCTCGGGGTCATCGGTGGCGGCGATGGCTTCGAGGAGGGTGTCGAACTGCAGCAGGCCGTCGGCGAACGCCTCAGGGGTGGAGTTCACGAACCGCTCGGGCTCGTCGTATCCGATGAGGATGCCCCGGACGGTTCCCTCCGGGGTGATGCACAGCTCGAACGCGCGGTCCGAGCCGAGCCTGGCCCAGGACAGGTGACCAGCCTCGTCCAGGTCCTTGCCGATGGAATCCGCGTACTCGCGGAGCGAGGCGGGCTCCTCCCGCAGGGTGTGGAAGTACGGATTCACCCGAAGTGGCAGGACCAGACCGCCGATCCGCGCCGACACGGCGGCTTCCGGCAGGGTCGGCACGGTGTGCCGACCCTGGAATCGCCGGACCCCGGTCTCGCCGAACCGGACGGCGAAACGCTCGCCGGAGCTAGTCACGTCATTCTCCTCAACGGGTGGTGGGCAGATCCGCGCGCGGCGCTAATCCCGCAGAAGGTTGCGCACATGCCGCAGGACCGCGAACCAGGACGATTCGGGATTCTCCAGGGCGACGGGGTCGGCTTGACGCATCCGGTGCAAAAGCCTGTCCGCGGCGCCCTCGGGGTCGACACCCTCGTCGGTGCTGACCTCGGCGTCGTACTCCGGCCGTTCCTCCTCCAGTGCGTGCAGGAAGTACGCCAGGGCGTCGATGCTGCTGTTGAGCAGGTGCGGAGCGCCGTCCTCCGGGATGCAGTACACAAGGCCGGCGGCGGTATCCACGATGACGTCGTCAAGGGCGATCCCTCCGAGCGTCAGCCAGGCCGACATGCCGAATGAGCAGTTCGGGTACTTCTCCGCGACGGCCTGCCACGCCTCACCGCCGATCCGCAGGTCACCGTCGAGAAGGAACTGGTCCATCTCGAACCAGCCCACCTGGTCCGGGAGACCGACCTCGCGCAGGAAGACCCGGGTCGGCTCATGGGCGATGGCAGCCAGCACACCGTCGTCCAGAGCGACCAGATCATCGGCGCTGAAGACCGACTCCATCCGAGTCCGGTCGATCAAAGGGCTCATGAAATTCCGCACTTTCGATCGGGACGGTCATCGGGCGACCCATACAGTAGCATTCGCGGGAGTCAATACTCATGATTGTGCAGCCCTTGGAAGTTCGTCCAAGGGCTCCTTTTCTCCGGCCGCCCGCCCGGATCGATTGTTGCTCCGGCCGACCAGAATGAATTCCCGCTCCCCCCTTCGTGATCGTATCGGACCCGCATGGCGGCGTAGTTGTTCAGTTTCAGCGGCACGCCCAGCAGATCCCGGTCCGCGTCGGTCAAATCGGCTGGGCCCTTCGCGGTGAGCCGTTGGATCTTCCCCTTGTCACCCAAGAGGGAGACAGGCTTGTCTCCCAGTTGCCCCGAAGCTCATCTTGGCTGGGCTCACGGCGGTGAATCCTGTCAAATTCTTCGGCGTGCTTCGTATCGGCCTCGACGGTGTTGTCGGCGACCTTCTTCAGGTTCTTTCCCGTCGAGTGATAGAGGTCCTTCACCGCCTTGCCGGCGTCCTCGCCGAGCGTTTTTCCCAGTTTCTGAGCCCCGTGCTCCAGCGCCTTGACGATGGGGTTGCTCATTCGAAGCTCATCCCCGCCGCCTTCACCCGGAACATCTCCGTGTGGTCGGCCACCGTCTCGGCATGACGGTGAAACAACTCCGCGCGCCGGTACAGCAGTTCGGGGTGGATCTCGAAGCCTGTGCCGGCCGATGCGCCATCGGCCGAGACCCCGAGGGCCGACTCGGCGGCCTGGAACATCAGGCCGCTCACCGCCCGCCCCACCACCTCCACCAGCGGGTCGATGGCGGCCTCGACCACCTGCCCGATGATGTACTGCTCCAACTGCTGGACCAGGAAGTCCATCAGCTTTTCCGCGGCCTCCACGATCAGCACCTCGGCCGCCTCGGCGAGCCCCAGGGTGGCCACCGCCGCCGCCTGGTCCGCCACGAACGTGGCCGCCGGCAGTACCAGTTCCGAGATCGCCTCGACCTTCATCGTCACGATGACATCGGCCGCCACGTCCAGCGCGGTGGCCACGACGTGGCAGGCCTCCAGCAGTTCGGTCATGTGGCGTTGGAGAGCCGCGGGGCGGAACCCGTCGGTGATCTCGTGTGAGGTGGCCCGTAACGGTGGGCGGGCGGTGTACTCGGCGCAGGCGGCCCAGGACCGTGCGGATGCCGGGCGCCGTCGGGCGCGGACTCCAGGGCGACGCGGTCCGGGTGACGGCCCCGCCCGGGGCGGTGATCCGGCTGTGGAACGGCGCGACCACCACCCTGCACAGCGGCGCCGGTGAGGAGACCACCCTGCTCCTGCCGCCCCGACGATCCGTCCGACCCTCCCCCAGTGCCCAAAGCCTGGGGGCCCCCCCCGCCGGGGCGCAGCGGGGCGGTCGTTTTCACACGCGGGGACCGGGTGGGTACGGGGTGGCTGGGGGTGTACGCGGCGATCCGCCTCTGAGCCGGCCGCCGGATGGACCCCGACGGCGGTCACCACCCGGTAGGGGGTGTGAGGGCGGCGTACGGTAGCACAGGTGGCATGGGCCGGGGAGCGGCTTACCCGCGCTGGTCGGGGTGCGGCAGACTGGTGCGGATCCGGTGGTGTCCGGCCGGACGTGCACCAGCCGCAGCAGGGGAGAAGGGAAGCCCGCAGATCCGTGAATGACGAGTTCGACGCCCCGGAGTCCGTCGACGAGGGTGCGTTCGGTATCGACGCGTTCTCCGTCGACGACCGGCTGCGGCTGTTCCACTTCGCCGCCGCCGAGAAGCGCCACGAGTATCTGTGGCTGCTGCGGGCCTTCGACCGGGGACGTGCCAACTACCAGGTGCTGCTGCACGCTTCGGACGCGGTGGGACTGCTGGAGCGGCTCGCCGTCGACCATCCCGCGGCGGGCGCCGTCGGCGGACCGGCCGGTGTGCAACTGCTGCTCGACGCGCTCGCGGAGTGGCAGGTCCTGGACCGGTCGTACGACGGGACGCGCGCCGCGAACCTGGCCGAGTACCGCAACCGCCACTACGTGTACCAGTTCACCCAGGCCGGATACCGGGCGTACCGGGCCGTGGAGGACGTGCTCGGCGCCAGCCTGGAGGATGCCCAGCTCTCCCGTCTCGTGTTCCCCGATATCCTCGGCGACCTGCGTGCGCTGGCCGAGGCCAACGCCGCGGGCGACGGCGAGGAGGTGTACCGCAAGCTCGGCCGTCTCGACTCCGTGCTGAACGAGATGGCCCAGCGCGCCGCCCGCTTCTACCTCATGCTGGGCGATCTGGCGCGCGCCAACGACACCCGGCCCGAGGTGTTCCTCGCCCACAAGGACACACTCCTCGCGCACATGCGGGAGTTCACCGCCGAGCTCGGCCGCTACGCCCCGCTGCTCGCCGAGGCCGTCGAGAAGGCCGCGGCCACCGGCGTGGACCGCATGATCGAGTACGCGGCCGAGGCCGACGAGCGGCTCTTCCGCAGCCCCGCCGAGCGCCTGGCGGACTGGCGGCACCGGTGGGACGGCATCGTCCACTGGTTCGCGGAACGCGAGCACAGCGAGACCGAGCGGCTGCAGGACGCCACCGTCACCGCGATCCGCTCCGTCCTCGCCCTGCTGCGCCGGGTCACCGAGGCGCGTCGGGGCGGGGTGAGCCGGGAGAGCCAGCTGCGCCATCTCGCCCAGTGGTTCACCTCCTGCGAGAGCGACGAGGACGCACACGCCCTGTTCCAGGCGGTCTTCGGGCTCGGCGCACCCCGCCACATCGCCGTCCCGTACGCCGACCCGGAGCAGATCCCGGGGCGTACCTCCTGGTGGGAGGCCGAACCGGTCGAACTCGCCCGCACCCTGGTCCAGTCCGGCCGTACCCCCGCCCTGCACGGCCCCGGCCGCATCGAACGCGACGACGACCGGCGGGCCCTGCTCCGCGCCGAACAGCTCAAGGAACAGGCCGAACGCCGCGGTGCCGCGAACTCCCTCGCCTCGGACGGTGTGTACGGCCGGACGCTCGACGAGCCCGAGACACGGGCGCTGCTCGCTCTGCTGGACGTGGCCCTCGCCGCCCGCGTCCCCGCCAGCCGCCGGGTCACCGCCGCCTCCGGCTCCGCCCACGGGGTACGGCTCACTCTCACCCCCGCCGAGGGCTCCACGACCGTCGACACCGTGCGCGGGCGTCTCCATCTCGACGGGCTGTGCCTGGAAGTCACCGTATGAACCGTCACCGAGGCAGGACCGTATGAGCCGCGTCGCCGAGGGTGTCTCCCCGCTCGAACTCTCCGACTACCAGAAGGCGGTACGGCTCGTCCTGCGGCATCCGCTGATCACGCCCGGGTACCCGGACAGGACGGCGCTGACGACCGTGCGCCGCTGGGCCGGGCAGCTGCGCACCGACCTGATGGAGGTGCTCGGCCACCGGCTCGTCACCACCGCCGACACCGCCCGGCTCCAGCGAGCCCAGGACAGCCTGGACGCCACCCGCCCGGCCCTCACCCGCGCGGGTCGGCCCTTCGACCGCCGGCGCTACGCCTACCTCGTCCTCACACTCGCGACTCTCGGCCGCCACGGCGCGCAGGTGGCGCTCGGCGAGCTGGCCGACGCGGTCGCCGCCGACGCCGTACGCATCGACGGACTGGGCCTCGACACCGCGCGCAAGCCCGACCGGGACGCCTTCGTCGACGCCGTCACCTGGCTCACCGAGCGCGGCGCGCTCACCCTCGCGGACGGCTCCGCCACCGCCTGGGCCGGCGATCCCGAGCGCGCCGAGGCCCTGTACGACATCGACCGGGAGATCCTCCTCGCCGTCCACCACCCGACCCGCGTCCTGCAGCACCTGACCTCGGTCACCGCGCTCCTGGACTCGGCAGGCGCGCTGGGCATGTCCGCGGGGCGTGCCGCCCAGCGCCGTGACCAGGCCCGCCGGGCCCGCCGCCTTGTGCTGGAGAG
>CBFHCJ010000545.1:0-4989 GCA_965654005.1 uncultured Streptomyces sp.
CGCCCCCGCGGCGTGACCGCAGCCACCCACCCATCACTCAAGAAGCAACGCACCCCGACGAGCTCACGCCCGGCCCGGCTGCCCTCATGGCGCGCTGGGCCCCGTGCGTCGTTCCCGGGCGGACCGTGGCGACCGCGGAGCGTCTGGGAGGTGGCTGCTCGCCACCAGCAGCAGTGCTCCGGCGACCAGCACGGCCTCCGTGGCGAAGGCGGGCACCACCCCGAGTGCGTCCGACAGGGCGCCGAGGGTCAGCGGCGCGACCATGATGGCGGCGCTGACGACGAGTTGGATGCGGGCGGCCGCGGTGTCTGAACGCTCCGGCACGGCGGCGATGGCGTGCGAGAGCGCCAGAGGGAACAGGTTCGCCACTCCGGCCCCGGCCACCAGCAGGGCGGCCCCCGAGAGTACCGGTTGGCCAGAGGTCCAGAACACCGCCACTCCGATGCCCGTCGCCAGCAGGGAACCCGCGAGCATGCGAGGCGCCCGGCCCTGGGCGCGCACCAGCCGACTGCCCGCCAGCCGTCCGGCCAGGATGCCCGCCGCGAAAAGCGTCATCATGGTCGTGGCCTGGCTGATCCCCAGCCCCAGTCGGGTGACCAGCAGTGGCGAACCGTAGAAGACCATGCCGAACTCCACACCGGCCACCGCCCCCACCACGGCGCAGCGGATCCAAAACGTGGTGGGCAGCGGCTCCCGGGAGACAGCGGTGGCCGCGCCGATGGGCCGGTAGTCGGGCAGCGGCCGCCGGTGGCTCAGCAGGTACAGCAGCACGAGCGTCGCGACGGGGAGCGCCAGACCGGACCGCCAGCCGATTCCGGTACCGCCGAGGGAGCCGATGAGCGCCGGTGCGAGCACGGCGGCCGCGCTCGCCGCGGCGTTCCCCTCCACCAGGGCACGGTCACGGTGCCCGGGGTGGTGGGCGGACAGCAGCGCGAGGCTGGAGGTCTGCAGCAGCGGGCCGGCCAGTCCCAGCAGCGCCGCCGCCGTGAGGGTGACGGCGATCATGTCGCCCATCGCCAACAGCAGTGCGCCGCAGACGGTGCCGAGCAAGCACCACTGGAAGAGCCGGTGACGGCCGAGCAGCCGCAGGCCTTGGGGGAACGCTGCCCCGGCGAGGATGCTGCCGGCGGCGAAGACGGTGGAGTGCATGCTCATGACCAGGTAGCTGAAGTGCAGGTCACGGCGGAGCAGGGTGAGGAATGGCGCCAGTCCGTACAGGCAGTACGCGTAAGCGGTCAGGGCAGCGTACCCGGTGGCGGTGACGCCGTCCCTGCGGAAGACCGGTGGTGCCGTGCCGACCGACGGCGCGGCAGCACCAGTCTTCCGACGCTGGGTCGGGAAGACCGGTCGTCGCACGGTCACGCCTCGGTCAGCAGCCGCCGGCCACGGCGGGTATCACGCTGATGCTGGCACCGTCGGGGGTGGGAGTGTTCAGGCTGTTCGAACCGCGCACGTCTTCGTCGTCGACGTACACGTTGACGAAGCGCTGCAGCCGGCCTTGGCCGTCCAGGATGCGCGAACAGATGCCCGGGCAGCGGTTCTCCAGCTCGGTCAGCGCCTTGGCTACTGTGTCGGCCTCCAGCGTGACCTCGGGCGAGCCTTGGGAGTAGGGCCGGAGGATGGTCGGAATACGCACGGTCACTGCCATGACTGATCCCCTTCGCAGTGGTCGGCCGCGGCGCGTGCCGATGCCACGGTGTGGTGAGCCTTGCCAGGGGAGAACCAGTAGACGGCGTCCTCCCCGATGCCGATGGATGGAGCGTCGGCGCCGCCGGTGAAACGTACGGCGGTGAACCCCCGTACGACATGGCGGGCCCCGCTCGCCAGCAGCGCCGCCCGCTCGGTTCCGCCGACCGCGACACAGACCGCGCCCGCGGTGGCTGCCGCGCGTGCGCCGCTGGTGGTGTCCTCAAACACCAGGCAGTCCGCCGGGCTGACGCCCAGCCGGTCCGCGGCCAGCAGATAGCAGTCGGGCGCCGGTTTGCCGCGAGCGGCCTCTCCCCAGGTGACGGAGGCGGCGAACCGCCCGGTCAGACCCAGCGCCCGCGTCGCCCGCGCCGCCCGCGCCGCCGACGCCCCGGTGACCAGGGCGAGCGGTACCGCAGCATCGGCCAGCTGGCGAACCAGCCGGGCGGCGTGCGGCACCGGGGCGAAGCCGAGGCCGGGTTCCGCAGCGCGGACCCGGTCCAGGACCTCGGCCCGCCGGTCAGGTGCCAGTGGCGCGAACACCGTCTCGACGGTGTGCTCCGGGACGCAGCCGTACACATGGGTGGCGAGGGCGGCGGCGCTGAGGGTGAGCCCGTGCTCGGCGGCTAGGCCCCGCCACAGCTCGGCGACCGCCTCGTCGGTGTCGATGAGGACGCCGTCCATGTCGAACAGCACGGCTGACAGCTTCATTTGGGTTTTCTCTCTCTCAGGACCGGCCCAGGCGCCCCCGGACCGGCGGCCCGCTGCCCGACGTGGCGATCAGCCGAGGGCTGGCACCAGGTCCTGGTCGGTGGCGAGCAGACCGGCGAGCACGGCGTACCGCATCGACTCGGCGAGTTTGGCGGGGTCCGGCGCCTGCGCCACGGCCGTGTTGACCAGTACGGCGTCGGCGCCCAATTCCATCGCACGCACCACCTGGGCGGGGGTGCCGAGGCCGCCTTCCAGGACAACCGGGATGGAGACGGCGGCCATGGTCTCGCGCACCGCGCCCTCGTCGACGATGCCACGCGCACTGGCCACAGGGGAGCACATGACCCGGATCGCAGCGCAACCGGCGTCCTGAAGGGCGACTGCCGTGGCAGGGTCGGGCAGGATGAAGGGCAGCACCCCGAAGCCCTCGGAGATCAGCTCGGCCGCGGCGCTGACGGTCTGGGCGTTGTGCGGAAGGTTGTCGGCGGGCCGCACATCGAGCTTCATGATGTCGATTCCGTACGACTCGCGCAGCAGGCGCGCGGTGAGCAGGGCGTCCTTCTGGGACCGGGCGAAGGACGTGGTGCCGATCCAGTTGTACGCGTCGAGCCCGATCTCCTCGTCCAAGTCCGACATCAGCAGGCTCGGCTTGGTCTGCTCGAGGTCGAACGTCGTGATGAAGACGTCGCAACAGCCGGCCGTCAGCACATCCCTGACCAGACAGGGCTCGGTGTACTGCTCAATACCGAGGAGTAACCGCGACCTGAACTCGCGTCCTCGGAGGTTTAGCCAGGGCTCGGTGGCGGAGGCCAGTGTGCCCGCGGTGTTCGATGCCATGCTCGGGTCTCCTTGCGGGAAAGATCTACGGATCGGGTGAACGTCCATTTTCCGAATCAGTGCACAACCAGGAACACAGTTTCCGAAGAAATGATCGATTGGACGCAGTTTTTCTCTCACAGGTCCTCGCTTCCTGTCAACGGTGGTCAGACGGAATTGGCCGGGCATCGGTTGGTTGAACTTGCACGGCACGCAGCGGTCCTCATGGTGGGAGCTTGAGTTCTGCCTGTCTGAAAACAGTTCGTTAACCGGCATCCCCAGGGAAGTCCGATGGAATGAGCCATGTTGGCCTGAAGTCTTCTTCGGTAGCCCCCGTCTGGCCCGCCCACAAGAGGATGCACAAGACCAGCGAATAAGAGGGGCGGCGCGGCAGAGGTTAGATGAATCGGCTCAGATGATTTGTAAGAATTCCTTTTGTTAGCTACAGCATGAAGCCGAAGGAAACCTCCCCCGTAGAATTCGCCAGCCATGTCATCTGAACCGCTCCCCGGGAACAATAAATTCTTCGTTCAGGGGACGACAAGCCTGACGCAAAACACCACCGGACAGCAACTGCGGCGCCGCTGGTGTGCACGATCGCTGAGGTCCAGGCCGAGTTGAAGCATGTGCGGTCAGAGTTGGCTGACGTGCGAGCTGAGGACACAGAAAGGCGCAGACGGTGCGTGGACAGACTCGCCTTCGTACAACTCCACGTACTACGACTGCAAGATGTGCTTCAGGGGCTTTCCGTAGAACCCAAGTCAGGCATGACCCGGCCTGAAACAGGCCGCGTTCGACGGGGCGGCGGTGGCCGTCAGGCAGCCGCGCCCAGCAGCTGCGGCAGTGTGGTGGGCGAGTCAGCAAGCAAGCGGCACGCCCTCGCGCCCAGGCCCAAGCCGCTGGGCGAGGCCCGGCACCTGAAGTTTCTCCCGGTCTCGCGTACGCGGGCGCAGCAGGGAGGTATCGCCCCAACTCGCCACAGAAGCATGCCTATTGACACATCGCGTGACAGTCGGTCATGTTTCGGGCACGGCTTGGTTCTGGGCGGTGCCCGGCGGCGAGAGGAGTCTGTGATGGGCAAGGTGGCGAGCGAGGCGGAGGCGGGGGAGCGGGCGGATTACGGTCCGCAGCAGTTCCCGGACCGGATCGGGTTCTCGCTGTGGCGGTTCGAGCGGGCGCTGTCCAAGGGGCTGATCCCGCCCGCGGACGTCGGCGGCCGGCGCTGGTCGGCCGCGGTGGTCGCCGAGGTGGCCGCCCGGGCGGAGGAGATCCGGGCCGCGACCAGCAGTCTGCCGGACATGGGCGCGGTGCGGGCATCGGCGCTGCTGGAGGGGCGGTTCGGCATGCCGGTTGCTCCCGAGGTGCTGATCGAGCTGGACCGGCTCGGCCTGGTGGAGTGCGTGGCCGAGTACAAGGGCCACCCCCTCTACGACGGCCAGGCCCTGGAGCACTTCACTGACCGGGCCGCGCTGGAGAAGGCCAGGCGCACCGGCCGGCTCCTCACCCGGACCGCCGCGGCCAAGCACCTCGGCATCCGGCCCTGCGACCTCGACCACCTCACCAAAGCCAACTGGCTGCAGCCGGCCACCTGGGTGCGCAGCGGATGGCAGCGCCGCCGCGACACCCCGTGCGTGGCCCTGTACCGGCTCGGCGACCTCGAGGTGCTCCTGGTCCACCCCGCCGTCGATTGGAACGAGGTCCGGGCCACCCCCAAGGGCCGCCCCTCGTTACCTTTCTCGTGGCCCCGCAATGGGGCGCCTGGCCCCCGGGCCCGGT
>CBFHCJ010000546.1:0-4973 GCA_965654005.1 uncultured Streptomyces sp.
GTCGTCCAGGACGACACGGTCGGCGAGCGCCGCCTCGGTCTGCACCACGCCGAGCCGGGTCTGGCCGGCCGCCGCGCGACGAGCGCGCATGGTTCTGGAGAGCAGTCGGCAGCGCGCAGCGGGCACTCTTCCTCCTGATGCACTGCGCCAGGAATTCACTCGGCTCGCAGACGCCCTGGAGGACCTCCTGATGGGCATCGACCACGCGCACGCCTGTCCTGACGACAAGCTCGACGACGCCGAGTTCACGGAAGACGAGAAGCGGAGGATCGTGGAGGCGGCCGGGCATGCCCAGGACGTTCGCAGTAAGGCGTTGCGGCAGGTAGAGACGGCGCACGGCGGCAACATGCCGTTGGATCCCGACGACGAGAAGACCGCGCATCGGATGCTTGACGTGTACTTCCGGCACTGGGAAGTGAAAGCCGCAGAACGGAGCGCTTCCGCCATCGGTGACGAGATCGCGCGTCAGCGACGCGACTGGGAGCGCGAAGGCCGGCTGACTGGCCTGGGCCCGGCGTGGCTGCTGAAGTTCGCCACGGAGGCTGAGCTCACCGCGATCAGGAAGCGACTGGAGGGCAAAGGCGGTGACGAAGAGATCACCCACACGACCATTGCGCGCGCCGCCGTGAGGCGGTGGCTGACCGCGCAGGGACACGTCGTCGACGAGAGCGAGACGCTCCCGAAGTGGTGACCGGCCTTGGGGACCAAGATACGGAACGGAGCGGGCCGTCATGTCTCCGTCCGCAGGCCGTTGACCAGCAGGTTACTGGGTCCAGGAATCCGGCCGATTCGGCCGGAGACACGATTGAACCTCTACACGACGTGCATGAGATCACGGACTCCTGGGTGGTCCTCGTACGGGTGCAGTGCAGCGGTCACCTCTCGGAGCCTGGACTGGGCACGAGCCGATTCGACGCCATCGGTGAGGTGGGCCGCCTGCAGGGCCAGTGTGGTGCAGGCGTCGATGTCGCCCGAGACGCGATACGTGTCGGCCAGGTCAAGAGTCGCGAGCATGTAGTCGCGGGGGTAAGCAGGGCCCGTTATGGCCAAGCGTTGCTTGAGGTAGGGCGTTGCGTCCTCTGGCTTGTTCGCGGCGAGCCAGGCGCGGCCGGTCGCGGCATCGAGCGCGTGTGGTGTGAGCCACTGTGACCACCAAGGCCCCTTTGTGCCGGCGTCCTGGAGGAGTTCGTGGCCCCGGTCGCGTGCGCTGCTGAGTGCGTCGGTGTCGCCGCGGCGTCCCGCGGCGAAGATTTCCCGGTCGGCGATGACCGCGCGCACGCGGGGTGGAAGATCGCCGTGGGAGGCGACGTCGAGGAGCGTCTTGGCTTCCTGGTGCTGCCCGAGCCAGGATGCCTGGTAGGCGGCCGAGGCCAGGAGGTTGTGCGCCGCGAAGCGGGCGGGACCGGCTGGTGCGACCTCGCGGGCCAGGCGTAGTCCGGTCTGGTAGACGCGTTGCGCCTGCGCGTGGCGGTCCGCGTCGAACAGCATCCACCCGTACTGCTCACAGACCTCGATGAAGGCTGTGTGCAGGCGGTCGGCCTCGGCATTGCGGTAGCGGGCGTTGATCACGACGCGGGCGATGCCCTGCCACAGTCCATGTGCCCAGTCGAGATTGCTGGAGCTGCCTTCGGTGTCGTCCAGATCGCGTAGCTCTTGGACACCGTTTTCGATGCCGGTGACCAGCCGGGGGGACAGGCGGTCGCCGTCTTGTGCGGCTCTCAGCGCCCCGCCGGACATGAGGAGTGCCAGGCCGGGCGCTGTGACAGCGGCACCGCTGAGGAGGGTACGGCGGTCCATAGAATCGGGATCTCCCTTGCTGATCTCGTGGAGCAGGTCGGGCAAGGCGGCGTCGCCGGGGGTGTCCAGGCATGGGCGGACAGGTCTGTGCTGGCGGCGTCGTGGCCCGTCCCAGCCCAGTTCCTGGGCCTCCACACGGCGTCCGGCTCGGGCGCTGAGCACGGCGAGTGCGTCCGCCTGATTGGCCTTGTCCGGTCGGACCGGCACCGGCCGGATCCACGGGTACGCGCTCTTGAGGTGCAGCGGCCATAACCCGCGGCGGGCCCGCAGTTCGTTGATGCGCGCGGTGAGCTGTTCGGGTTTCATCCCGAGCTGAGCTAGGAGGACGGCAAGCGGTGCTGCATCGACCGGCTGCGGCTCCACCACGGCACTCCTTCCGGGCGCACAACGCGTCTGCCGACGCTAGCGCGAAGCGCTCCGAACCGGCACCTGATGAGGGTGAAACCCGGTGTATGTACACCGAGTTGCGCGCGTACACCCCGTCCACTCCGTACACCACGCGGACGGCTACTTCCTCAGGCCCCGTTTGCGGTTCTCTGTCGTGCACCGAATGAGGAGCAAGGGGGAGGAAAATGGATCAACTCACCGGAGAGACGACCGCCGCCGACGAGGCTGTAGCCTCTTTGCGTCCGGCGCAGTCCCTGACCCCGCCGAGGGACAGTTCCCCTCCCAGCCCTGGGCGGAGGTTCACCGCCACGGGCGCGGGCATGGCGCTCGACGACCGATGGCACGCTCAGAGCGCTCGTACGGATGCGCGGGCGGCCACCAGGGGCGACGTGGTCGGACCGTGCGCGAGCGGAGTGACCCGATACCCGCGCTACTTCAGCCGCGCTGGCGGGCCGTACCTGTGGGATCTGGAGGGGCGGCGGTACGTCGACTTCACCCTCGGGTACGGGCCGGTCGTCCTTGGGCACGCCGATGAACGGGTGACCGAGGCGGTGCTCGCTGAACTGCGCAACGGCAACTGCATCGCTCCGCTGTGGAGTTGCCGCCAGAGCGAGCTCACCGACCTGCTGGTCTCGATGGTGCCCGGCGCGGAGATGGCCTACCTGCTCAAGACCGGGTCCGACGCGACGAGTACCGCGGTACGGCTGTCGCGGATTGTCACCGGGCGCGACAAGGTGATCCGCTGGGGCTACAACGGCTGGCACGACTGGGCCGCCGGTATCCCGGCGGGCGTTCCGGAAGCGACCCGTGCCGACACGCTGCTGTTCGATTACGGCGACCTGCGCACGCTGCGTGAGGCGTTCGCCGGTCATCCCGGGCAGGTGGCGTGCGTGCTGATGATGCCGTTCGGCGACGAGACGGCCCCCGAGGGCCACCTGCAGAAGATCCGCGACATCGCGCACGAGCACGGGGCGCTGTTCGTCCTCGACGAGATGCGCTCGGGGTTCCGGGTGGACCTGTCCGGCGCTCAGGGACTTCTGGGCGTCGAGGCGGACGTCAGCACGTTCAGCAAGGCCATGGCGAACGGCCATCCGATCTCCGCCGTCGTCGGGCGGGCCGACGTGCTGTCGGCCCTGGCCCGCACTCGGATCTCGTCGACGTTCTACGCGGACCCCGCGCCGATGGCCGCGGCACTGGCCACGATCCGGATCCTGCGTGACACCGACGCGTTGGAGCGGATCTGGAAGGCCGGCGCCGCCTTCCAGGACGGCCTGGCGGCGCTCGTCGAGCGGCATCAGGTGCCGGCCCGGGTGGTCGGGTACCCGCCGATGCCGTTCCTTCAGTTCACCCACCCCGATCCGGTCCTGCGCGAGCGGCTGAGCACGGCCTTCGCCGCCGAGGCGGCGCGGCACGGAGTGCTGCTGCACCCGGGCCACCAGTGGTTCCTGTCCGCCGCGCACACCGGTGAGGACATCGAGTTCGCGCTGCACGGCTGCGACCAGGCGCTGGCCGCGCTCGAAGAGGTGCTCGCGACGCACGCCGTCTGATCAACGCCGAAGCCGGTTGCCCGCCGGCGACGGCACAGATTCCTTCACCGTTCGCCGACACGGTTCGGCCGAAGCACTGAGGAGACCACGAGTGACGACACCCCGGCTGATCGCGCCCTCCGACACGGAACAGGCGACCAGGAACCGGCTCATAGAACTGTTCGCCGAACGGCCGATCCCCGATGACGCGCTGCTCGACCACCTCGAAGTGTTCATGCGCCCGCAGCGCATCAACGAGATCCTCACCCTCGACCAGCTCTATCAGCACATCCTCGGCGTCCACGGGATCATCGTCGAGTTCGGCGTCCGCTGGGGCCGCCACCTGTCCGTGTTCAACGCGCTGCGTGCCCGCCACGAGCCGACCAACATGTACCGGACGATCGTCGGGTTCGACACGTTCACCGGATTTCTCGACCCGGCCCCCCAGGACGGCGGCTCCGACAGGGTCTTCGCGGGCAGCATGAGCGTCACGCCCGGCTACGAGAACTACCTGGAACAGGTCCTGCGCCTGCACGAGGCCGAGGCGCCGATGGCGCACATCCAGCGGTTCGAGCTGTGCAAGGGCGACGCCCCGGAGCAACTGGCCGCCTACCTGGCACGCAACCCGCAGACGATCGTGGCGCTCGCCTACTTCGACATGGACCTGCACGACCCGACCCGCGCGTGCCTGGACCTGCTGCGCCCGCACATGCCCGCCGGCAGTGTCCTGGCCTTCGACGAGCTCACGCACCCGGACTTCCCCGGTGAGACCGTCGCGCTGAAGAGTGCGATCGACCTCGCCGGCCACCGCGTCCAGCGGTTCCCGCAGTCTCCGTACCCCGCGTTCGTGGTGCTGTGATGGGCGCCCTCACGCAGGTCCTGCGGTGGGCCGCCGGTGCGCCCGGCATCCCGGAGGACCAGGACTTCGACGGCCGCGTGCTGCTCGATCTGGTCGGGCAGCATGCGCTCAGCGGCCGTCTGGCCCGGCGCCTTCCCACCGGGCCGCCATGGCTGCGCGACCGGCTCGGCGGGCCCGTAGCGGCGATGCACGCCGACACCCTGGCGCTCGCCGAAGCTCACACGCGTGCGGTCGACCGCATCGTGGCCGCGCTCGGCGAGCAGCAGCCGCCACCGGTTCTGATCAAAGGAGTCGCGACCGGGCTGCTCACCGGTGACAAGCACCTGCTGCGGTGCGGGGACATCGACCTGGTCTGTGCAGACGGGGGGCCGCTGATCGAGACGTTGACCCGGCTCGGCTACGAG